>JBCDCH010000007.1 GCA_039182125.1 Planctomycetota bacterium | reverse complement strand
TCGAACCGGGCCTGCTCGGCCGTGAGGTTTTGCGCCGCGATCGTCGGGTCGATCAGGGCGACTTGCAGCGTGAGGTTGTGTTCGAGGGCGAGTGCGCGGGCTCGCTCGATCGTGATCGGCATCGACTCCATGTCGGCGAACATGTCCGGCCGGGAGGTCGGCATGGTCGCGGGCTGCGTGGACGCTTCGGCGATGGGCAGGTCGAGCCGGGCGACGGTGTTGAGCCGGGCCTCGGGGATGACGCGTTCGCCGGTGCCGCCGACACCGAAGCCGGTGCAGCCGGCGAGCGTGGTTGCGGCGAGTATCGTGATGATCGCAGCCGTCCCGCGGCCACTTGATGGAGTGCGGGTTTCATTCATGGCGTAGCGCGACGATGGGATCGAGGCGGGAGGCTTTGATGGCGGGGAACATGCCGAAGACGACGCCGGTGGTCGCGCTGAACCCGAAGGCCAGCCCGATCGCCCAGGTCGGGATGTACGCGTTTTCAATACCGGCGTTGGGAATCTGCTGCAGCGCGAGCGTGAGCAACTGACCGCCCGCCACGCCGATGAGCCCGCCCAGCAAACACAACACGACGGCTTCGATGAGAAACTGCAACAGCACCGTCGTCGGACGTGCGCCGATCGCCTTGCGCAGCCCGATCTCGCGAGTGCGCTCGGAGACGGACACGAGCATGATGTTCATGATGCCCACACCGCCGACCAGCAGCGAGATACCGACGATGCCCCCGGCGACGGCGGTGAGTGCGACAGCGAGTTGGTTGAACTGGTCGACGAACTTCGCGATGTACTCGACGCCGAAGTCTTCTTCCTCGTCGAAGTCGATGCCGCGCCGGCCGCGGAGGTAATAACGGATCTGCGCCGCGGCTTCGGGCGCGACGCCGGGGTTCTCGGCCGCCGCGATGATGAAGTAAAACATGCGTCCGCCGAAGGCGTTTTCCCTCGCGAGTGCCTTGAACGGAATGAGTACTTCAGCCTGGTTGCCATCCTGACCGCCGCCGAACAGCGCGAGTTCTTGGGCCGGTTCGACGACACCGATGATGAGGTACTTCCGGCTCTGGATCGTGAGCGTTTGTCCGATCGGGTCGCGGGGGAGGCGGAAAAGTTGTTGGGCGTTTTCGTTAATCAACGCGACGGGGCGGCCGCGATCGTTCTCGACAAAGCTGAACGGCCGACCCTGCATGACGGCGCGGTTTTCCACGGCGTGCCAGGCCGGCTCGACGCCCTTGACGGACACGGCCGTGGAAACGCCATTGGCGTTGACGGTCTGTTGCGTTTCGGCGTTGCGGTAGAACGCCTTGAGCTTGGGTGCCGACTCGGCGAGCCCGTCAAACAGGTCGATCTCGAAACGGATGTCGCGGTAGATGCCCGACGCACGCATCTCGTCGGTGGTACGGGGAAAGACGAAAATCTTGTTCGTGCCGATCGCTTCGAACTCGCTAAGCACCTTCTGCCGGAGACCGGTGAGCGCGGCAATGACGGCGGTCACCGCGGCGACGCCGATCACGATGCCGACGGTCGTGAGCACCGACCGCAGTTTGTTCGACCAGATCTGCGCGATCGCGAGCATGACGCTCTGGTACGCGACCAGCAACAGGCGCAGCGGTGAGGAGAGCAAACGCATCATCGGCCCGCTCCCGTTGAACTGCTGTCCTCCACGATCTGGCCGTCCTTCATGCGGACGACGCGTTTAGCCCGCTCGGCGACGTCGGCTTCGTGCGTGACCATGACGATGGTTTGCCCGGCGGCGTGGAGTTCGTCGAAGAGTGCGAGGATCTCGTCGCCGGTCTTGCTGTCGAGGTTACCGGTGGGTTCGTCGGCGAGGAGGATGGACGGTTCGTTGACCAATGCACGAGCGATGGCGACGCGTTGGCGTTGGCCGCCGGAGAGTTGGTTGGGGCGGTGCTTCATGCGTTGACCGAGACCGACCAGTTCGAGCGCGGCCTTGGCCTTGGTGCGTCGGCCCCACCAGCCGTCGGGGCTGTAGATCAACGGCAGCTCGACGTTTTTGAGCGCGCTCAGCCGTGGCAGAAGCTCGAACGATTGGAAGACGAATCCGATGAGCTTGTTGCGGACGATCGCGAGCCGGCCGGCGCCCATTTTGTCCACGCGTTGGCCGTCGAGTTCGTAGCTGCCGGCGGTGGGGCGGTCGAGGCAGCCGAGGATGTTCATCATCGTCGACTTGCCCGATCCCGACGAGCCCATGAGTGCGACGTACTCGTTGGTCTGGATGTCGAGCGATACGCCGTCGAGCGCACGGATGAGCTCGCCGCCGACTTTGTAGTGTTTCGTGATGTCACGCAGGTGCAGCATGAGTTACGACGCACCATCCTCGGACTCGTCGTCGGACGCTTCGGGCGTCGCGTCTTCCATCGTCAACGTGTCCCCGTCGCGCACGGTTTCGAGCAACGTGTACGGCCCGGTCAGGATCACGTCGCCCTCGGCAACGCCGGCTTCGATGACGGTGTGCGTCAGGTCGCTCGCGCCGACCTCCACCGGTGTAACGAACGCTTTTCCATCGCGGACGACGTAGACCACGGCGGTGACGAGTTGATCGCTCGCGACTTCCGGTTTGTCACGGGCACCGCTCGGCAACTCGTCGACGACCCGTCCGACGACCGCCTGGCTCGGCACCTTGAGTACGCCGTCGAGCACCTTCGTGCGCACCTCGACGTTGGCGGTCAGGTCGGTGATGAGCCGTTCGCCATGGGTGTCGATGAGGATGCGTGCTTCGAACGTCTTGCCGCCGCCACTCACGCCGGTCGCCCCCAGCGTTTGCGCGAGAGCGACGCTCCGCACGGTGCCGTTGAAGGTGCGATCGCCATAGGCGTCGATGAAGACCTCGGCGGTTTGCCCGGCCTTCACCTCGGCGACATCCTGCTCGTCGATCTGGGCGACGACCTCCATCTCGTCGAGGTCGGCCACTTCCAGGATCATCGTGCCGGCATTGTTCATCGTGCCCACGACGACGACCTCGCCGACCTCGCCGTTGATCTGCGTCACGGTGCCGTCGATGGGCGTTGTGATGACGGTGTACGAAAGTTCGTCCTCGGCACGGTCGATGTCGGCCTGGGCGACGGCGAGGCGGAAACGTTGGGCTTCGAGGCTGGCGCGGTCGGCGGCGAGTTGTTTCTCGGCACTGCGGAGCTGCGCGCTGTTTTGGGTGAACATCGCCTCGGCCCGTTCGACCTCGGCCATGCTGATGTCCGCGCTCTCGAACAGGGCACGCTTGCGGTTGAGGTCGCGCTCGGCTTCCTCGAGCCGGGCGCGGTCGGCGTCGATGGCGGCTTCGACCGCGTCGAGCCGGGCGGTGTTGACGGCAATGTCGACCTCCTGCGAGGCGTATTGCGCCTTGCGAGCCCGGAGCACCGCTTGCAGGTCCGTCGCATCGAGCCGAACGAGCACATCGCCCGCTTTCACGCTGTCGCCTTCCTCGACGAGCAGTTCTTGGATGCGGGCACTGGTGCGGGCCGAGATCTGCACCTCCTCGCTCGGTTCGAGCTGGCCCGGTGCGCTGACGATCTCGATGAGCTCGCCGATCACCACCGCTTCGGTCCGCGCAATGACGGGCTCGACCTGCGTCTGGCCGGCAAACACCCGTCCCAGCACCGGCAGCGCCACCGCCGCGATCACGCCCAGCAACAGCACCACCGCCACGAGGACGCCGAGAACTTTCAGAATGGTCTTGAGCAAAGCGAGAGGATCCTTCCGCGACGTTATCCGGCGCGTCCGGCGAAGTTGCAAGCAAACGTGATCAACCTCACGTCACACTCCACAGCAACACGCTCACGCCGGCCATCGCGACGATCGCGCCCAACACTGCCCGCCGGGACACCCGCTCGCCGATGAGCGGGGCGATCGGCAGCACGAACAGCGGTGTCGTGTTGAGTAGCGTCTGGGCGATGCCTGCGTTGACCGCGTGTTTGACGGAGAACTGTTGCAACAGCAGCCCGGTGAAAGTTCCGAGCACCATGCCGATGACGATGAGCTTCCACGGCCAGCGGCGTGCGTCGGCGAGGGGCTTGTTGTTGAGCAGGGACAGCACGAGCGCGAGGGCCGCGCACCCACAGGCGAGCCGCAGGACTGTTGCCCAGGCTTCGGACGTGTCGGTGGCGAGGTTGAACGCCTGCCGGTTGAGGATGAGCCCGACGGCCTGAAGCGCGGCCGCCGCGAGACCGAACGTGATGCCGACGGCGACGAGCTTGCGGCTGGCCTGCGCGTCCGTGGCCGTGGCACGCTCGGCGATGACCCACAGGATGCCGGCGATCGTCAGTGCGATGCCGAGGATCGCGAAGACGTTGATCGGCTCGCCGAGCGCGAACGTCGAGAGCAGCACCGCGATCGGCGTCGATGCCATGAACAGCAGCGCGGTCCGCGTGGCACCGATGCGTCGCAGCGCGGCGAAGTAGCACGTGTCGCCCACACCGATGCCGAGCGCCCCCGAGACGCCAAAGAGCAGCAATGCTTCGAACGACGGCTGGCCCCACTGGGTGGGCAGGATCAAAGCCGCGATGACGATCAGCGGCAGGGCGAGCACGCCTTTGACGAGGTTGAGCGCGAGTGCGGGGACGTTCCGCCCGGCATGGGCGAAGATCACGGTGCCAACGGCCCACACCGCCGCCGCACCCAGCGCGGCGAGTTCGCCCAGGGGTAACTGCATGAGCGGTCAGCGTAGGCCGGCCCGCGTCGGTGGCGGTTCAGTACTCCTTGCGCTGCCGGGCCGTTGGGAGGTTCAGCAGCTTGCGGTATTTGGCCACAGTTCGGCGGGCGAGTTCGATGCCTTGCTCGTTGAGCTTCTCGACGATCTGGTCGTCGCTGAGCGGGTCGGACTTGTCTTCCTCGTTAACGATGGTCTTGAGCTTTTCCTTGACCGCGTCCCAGGACATGTCCTGCCCGTCCTCGGTGGTGGTGCCGCCGGAGAAGAAACGGCGCAGGGGGAAGATGCCCTTGGGCGTTTGGATGTGCTTCTCGGCCACGGCCCGGCTCACGGTGGCGACGTGGATGCCGAGCTCCTCGCCGACCTGGATCATCGGCAACGGCTTGAGAAACTCCGCGCCCTTGTCGAAGAAGTCACGCTGGTGATGCACGACTCGCTCGATCACTCGCTCGATGGTACTGCGGCGCTGCTGGATGGATTCGAGCAACCACTTGGCGTTGCGGACGTTCTCGGTGAGGAACTCCTTGGTGGTTTTGTCGGTGCCTTTTTCCTTGAGCATCTTGCGGTACATGCCGCGGATGTAGAGATTGGGGGCCGGGTCATATGTCATTTGGATGTCGTAGTTCCCGGTGTCCTCGTTATAGGTGATGATCGCGTCGGGCGTGATGGCGACACCGTTGTCGCCGCCGACCTGTCGGCCGGGGTGCGGGTGCAGGCGACCGAGGCGGGCGACGGCCCGTTTAAGCGTCTCGATGTCGCGCCCGGTCCGCTTGGAAATCTGCGGATAGCGGTTCATCTCCAGGTCCTTGAGATGGTCACGCACCAGTTCGCGTTCGAGGTCGAGGTCGTGCCCCTCGGCCATCTCCGGGTCCTGCTCGATGTGGGCAAGCTGGATCAGCAGGCACTCGCGCAGGTTTCGCGCGCCCACGCCGGCCGGATCGAGCGTCCGCTGGATCAGGCCCAACGCCGTGGTGAAATCATCCATCGGCGGCAGGGCGGTGCGTCCGTTGCTTTGCTCGGCTTGCTCGACGACTTCCTCCAGCGTCTGGCGGATATACCCGTCGGCGTCGATGTACCCGATCAGGATCTCGCCCGCCTTGCGGACCGAAGGCGCGGCCTCGACGAACCGCCACTGGTCGAGCAACTCCTCACCGAGCGTGCCGGACCGGGCGGCGGTGTTGGCCATCGCGTCGAGCTTGCCGTCCCGTTCGCCGGCGTAGCTGCTCGCTCCCGGGCCGAACGACGGGCCGCTGCTCCATTCCTCGTTTTCCAGGTAGTCGGCGATCTTTTCCAGCCGGGCGAAGTCTTCCTCGCTCCCGTTGTCGGTGCCGTTGACCTCGAGGACTTCGTTGTCCTTGAGGAGCGGTTCGCCGTTCTCATCCTTGTTGCGGTCCTTTTCGTCGCCACGCTTCTCCTTGAGTTCGAGCGTGGGATTCTGTTGCAGTTCCTGTTCGATGCGCTCTTCCAGCTGAGCCAGCGGCATCTGGAGGATCTCCATGGACTGGATCATCCGCGGCGTCAAAAGCTGCCGCTGATCCATCCGCATGGACTGGCTCTGGTTCATCGACATGGCCATGGGTCGTACTCCTTCGGTCCCCGCGAGGCGATCCGATGCCATGGCGGCACCGGATTTGCTTGCAGCGTACCATCCGGCAATCCGACATGCCATGACAAATCGTTTCGGTATGGCGATTTCCGCGAGTCGGGGACTTCATGAATTAGTCCGATGGCAACTTTGTCGGTAGCTGGACGGTTCCGAGCCGGTAGAGCACACCCACCTCGGACGTGTCGAACGCTTCGCCGACGCTGACTTTTTCAAGCCAGTCCGCGAGCTGCTTTTCGGAGGCGGTTACTTGCACCCTCGGCACAGACGCGAGCGCCTCGGCGATGCCAAACATGGGATCGGCCGGCGAATCGCGGTCCTCGTTCGCCGCTTTCTCGGGTCGATTGGCACTGCCGTCCAGCTTCCCGTCCTCAATGGCCGTGGCCCAGACGTCTGCCCGCGCCGGTGCGAGGACAAGCACGTCAGGCGGTTCGCCTTCCTCGTCGTCCGCCGGCGTGTTGACCAGCCATAACACCGACCACGCCGTCACCGGTTCCCCGGCGTTCTCAACACTCAGAAACACGAACCAGTGGCGACCGACCTGTCGTAACTCGACCGCACCAGACTGCCCGTCATCAACCTCCCCGAGGAACGTTGCTTCGTAGCCGCCGTCAGCCCCTTCGGTCACGCGGAGAAAAACGCCATCATCCGCATCGGCGTCGGCTTCGACCGGTGCCGTCCACCAGCCGGCCAGCCCGCTCCGCGTCGTGGGCACCGGCTCGCCGAACGGCTTGTCCAGCGTGACCGGTGAGCAGCCCAGAACGATCAACGGCAACAGGCACGCGAGGCTCCTGCGGATGTGCTGGATCATGGGGTTATCGTAATCGGCCATGCGTCAGGGCCGCAATACGACATCGAACCCGCGTGGCTCGGCGGGCTCAACAACGCCCTTGGCCGACTTCCAGAGCAGTGCCGCCTCGACGACCATCCACAGTTCCAGCGCGAGGCACGCCCCGCCGATGCCGGCCAGGACGTAGCGCTCTTCTTCGATCCAGCCCGGCATCTCCACGAGCATCGCCCACGCCGGCATGATGAGCATGAACGCCATCGGCCCGATGAGGAACCACGTCGCGATGCGGCGGCGTCGCAGGTAGAACAGGATCACCGCGAACGCCAGCCCGGCCAGCAACTGGTTCGTCGCCCCGAAGAGCGGCCAGAGCACCAGCCCGCCCTTGCCGTACCCCTCGATCGACCAAACCCCGTCCGGGGGCACCGCCGCGAGTGCAGCTGCAGTGAGCACGGCAATCGCCGTGGCCACATGGGGCAACAACGAGCCGCGACCGTGAGGGAGCGATGCCGGCGTAGCCGGCATCTCTTCGCCGACACGTTCGATCTCGCCTTGAGTTGCGGGCTGCGCCCGCGTCGCTCCCTCACGGTCGCGGCTCGTCAGCACCCCCCACAACTCCTCGCACACGTACCGCTGCAGCCGCACCGCCGTGTCCAGCGTCGTGCCGGCGAAGCTTGCGACCAGCACCGCCATCAACGCCGTCGCGACCGAGATCGGGATGCCGATGGCCGCGACGAAGTTCCCCGCCCCGTCCACGAACGCCCCGACCTTCGCCCCGAGGCCGCCGGCCGATTGCCAGGAGGCGTAGCGGTCCCTGAATGCCATCTCCCTAGTCGCGACAGCGACCGGGCCGTCATCATCCAACATGACCCACGCCGGCCCGAACCTCGCGGGTCCGTCTGCGGTGTCGAGCACCTCGTACGCGTCGTTGGGCTTGTGCTTACCGTAAAGCTTCGAAGCTGTCTGCTTTGTTCTGTAGTCGTATTGGTTTGGAATAAACTGGAAGCTCGGGAATTCACCGGCATTTCTGATCACATCCATCTGGCTGGAGCCTCCCACATGCGCATGTTCGGTGTCAGTAACGCGTGGTACGAACTGTTGGACCCACGTCATTTGCGTCCCCAGCCCCAACCCCGCCACGCACGCCAGGATCACGATCACGGCCAAAAACCCCTCGGTCAGCATGCTCCCATAGCCGACGAACCGGGCGTCGGGTTCGGACTTGAGTTGCTTGCTGGACGTACCGCTGCTGACCAGGCAGTGGAAGCCGCTGCAGGCGCCGCAGGCGATGGTGATGAACAGGAACGGCCAGATCGGCGGGGCACCGGCCGGGTCGAGGTTCACCGCCGGGGCCACCACCGACAACGGCACCCGCTCCGCCCCCTCCACCGGCGGCGCTCCCCCGAGCAACGCCGCCGCGATCAGCCCGACCACCACCAATCCCAGCGCCGTCAGCAGCTGCAACGCATTGATGAAGTCCCGCGGCTGCAGCAGCGTCCACACCGGCAACACGCTCGCCACGTACCCATACGCCAACAACCCCAGCACCCACGCCCAAAGCGGCAGGGCGGCGAGCGTCTCGTTGAACGTGTGCAGGAGGCCGACGTCGCCGAAGACGACCGTCACGTACATCAGCCCCAGCGCGAGAATGGATGGCAGCACGATCGACACGCCACGCCGGTGCAGCCACAAGCCGATGACCACCGCGATCGGGATCTGCACCACGACCGGGAAAATCGCCGGCGGGTATTGTCGCAGGACGCTCGCGATCACCAACCCGAAGATCGCGATCACGATAAGCAGACACAGAAACAACACGCACAGAAACAACACCCGTACCCGCGGCGAGATCACCACCCCCGCGATCTCGCCGACGGTTTTCCCCTGGTTCCGTAGCGACACGACCAACGCCCCGAAGTCGTGGACCGCCCCGATGAAGATCGACCCGAAGATCACCCACAAAAGCGCCGGCACCCACCCCCACATCACCGCAATCGCCGGCCCCACGATCGGCCCCGTCCCCGCGATGCTCGTGAAGTGGTGCCCGAAGACGACCGCCTTGGACGTCGGAACGTAATCCGACCCATCTCGCATCCCACATGCCGGGGTCACCGCCGATGCCGAGAGTCGGAAGATCTTGCCCCCGAGCCACTTACCGTAAGTGTGGTACGCCACGATGAAGGCGAGGGCCGACAGGCCGGCGATGAGCAGCACGTCCATCCCCGTGACCCTACCAGACGGTGCAAATCGGCGAAAAACCGCGCTATCGCCGCGCAAACGCAATATTTACACAGATTCTTCTTCCCAAATGTGGCGGCGACCCGTAGGCTGCGGCCGAAAGAGATCAGGTGGCCCGTCGGTGGAGGTACCGTGAAAGGGCTGAGGAAAATGCAACCTGCAGTGCCCCGGTGGGGCAGGGATTTAGAGATCAAATGAACATCAAACACGCAATCATCGCCGCCAGCGTCGCGGCTTTTGCTAGCAGCCTCTCACACGCAGCAACCCTTTTTACTCTTGCTGATACGGACGATGTGGCTCTATCTCACAGTTCCGCTGACACGGACGCTGCCCCGCCGACCGCTGGTGGCGTTGATCTTGGTAATGGTACCTTTACTTGGGGTGACCTCTTGACTGACAGCGGCGGTAACACGGCAGAGTTTTCGGCTGGTGTTTTTACTTCGGCTGACTGGGGTGGACTGGGAACATTTGAGTCCGATGCGATTGATGTTTCAGCGGTCGCCACCGTCGATATTGCCGGCACGTTTAGCGGCTTTTTCAATACCGGTGCGGAGTTCTCTAACTTTTTCTTCTCCACCGATGGTGGCGTGAACTTTACGGACTTTGGTGCAGGTGTCGAAGACGCCACGGCTACGAATCAGGCTGTCAGTGTTAATGGCCTAGACGTGAGCACGGCATCTACACTCATCGTTGGCTTTACTTTCAGCCACAATGGTGGTAGCGACTCATTTGATGTCGGTAGCCTTACGGTCGAAGGTACGCCCATCCCCGAGCCCATGACTGTCGCCGCCGGTCTGCTCGGCATCGGTGGCATCATGCTTCGCCGTCGGTCCGCCGTCTAAGCGGCCCGACCAGCGGCAACATCTCTGACTCACCCCGTCCGCCCGGCTTCATCGCCGGGCGGATGTGTTTTGGATATCACCCGACGTCTTTGCTCACGGTAACACACGGCTTTTTGCTGGAAAGCTATCCCTTGTTCAGGTAGTTTTCATGGATGTCGGCAATGTCGCCGACGGGGTTCTCGGGAGTCACTGATGCTGAAGCTGTTGGCCGCCGTTGTCGCGGTTCTTGTCTTGCCCGGCGTGGCCGTCGCCGCGACGTTGGATTACACCGAAGACTTCACCGGCCAGAACGGTAAGGGTGCGATCGACGACTCGATGGATACTTCGGGCGTCGACTGGAGCATCGACGTCTCGCAGGCCGGCTTCGCGAACGCGAATGACTTTTTCCAGGTCGTCGACGGCGTTTTCACCGCGCAGGACATCGGCGGCATCGCGGTCTGGACCAGCCCTGGCATCTCCAACACGGCCGGCAGCCTCCTCGAACTCACCGTCGACGTCGGCGGTGACAACAACCACGAGAGCGGCGACTTCCTGATCGTCGCCTACTCCGTCGACGGCGGCTCGACCTTCGACGACTTCTACAGCTTCTTCGGAACCGATGGAGACAGCACCGAGAGCCGTTTCTTCGACGCACCGACTGGCACCGCTCAAACCACCGTCACCACGACCGGCCTGGATCTACTGATCCGCGTCACCGTGGCCAACAACACCGGTGCGGAGATCATGACGTTCGACAACGTCTCCGCCGTGGCCATCCCCGAGCCGTTCGCGGTTTCGGCCGGCATGCTGGGTTTGGCCGGGCTAATGCTGCGTCGCGTGAAAACGGCTTGACATGAATGCCCATCGCCGGTGTTCTAGAAGCATGCTTCGGATTTGCGTGATGGTTGTTGGCGTGCTTCTCGTGTCGACCTTGGTCGGCTGTCAATCGTCGCCGCGGGTCGGCTCGCAGGTGCCGCGCGATGGCGACGAGATCATGGTTGCCGGGCAGTTGTTCAACACCGGCACCCGCGTCGTGCTCTGGACCGACCCCGACGGCTACGACGCCTACCGCACCGAGCGGCGGTTTGCCGACTGGAACGATAGCAGTTGGGAAGCGACCACGCGCAGCGGCGACGGGCCCAGCGGGCCGCAGCGCTACAACACACGGTCCGCCAAGAGCACGAGCTTGCGCCCGCTGAGCAAGGCCGAACTCGAACAGGTGCGCGGCGGTGGCTGGACGTTGCCGATGCTACGGGACCGCGTCGATCAGTTCGTGTTGCACTACGACGTGTGCGGGCTCAGCGCCCGCTGCTTCGATGTGCTTCACGACCATCGCGGTTTGAGCGTTCACTTCATGCTCGATATCGACGGCACGATCTATCAGACGATGGACGTGAAGGAGCGCGCCTGGCACGCGACCAAGGCCAACGACCGCAGCGTCGGCATCGAGATCGCCAACATGGGCGCGTACCCGCCGCCGGCCGATCCCGACGCCGAGCCGCTGCTGCCCGAGTGGTACGACGTCGACGGCCGAGGCCCGTTCATCACGATCCCGTCGCGTCTCGAGCAGCGCTACGGCCCCAACGGCGGCGTTCTCGACACCAACACCTGGCCCCTGCGCCCCGCGACCAGCACGCCCGTCGTCGGCAACATCCAGGGCGGCGACCTACGCCAGTGGGACCTGACCGAGCCGCAGTACGACGCGCTGATCAAGTTGACCGCCGCCCTCAACGCGGCTCTGCCGAAGATCGAACTCGATTACCCCCGCGATGCCGACGGCAACGTCCTGAGTACCACGATGCCCGACGAGGACTGGGAGACCTTCCAAGGCGTCATCGGCCACTGGCACATCCAGGACAACAAGATCGACCCAGGCCCGGCGTTCGACTGGGATCGCGTCGTCGAAGGCGCCAGGGACCTGCGCTGACTTGATCACTTTGCGTGCAGCCGAACGCTCAGTTTTTCAAACCCGATCTCGCGCGTGTACTCGACTTCTTTTTCCGACTTGGTGACTGCGTCAATGATCTCGACGCGGCTGACCTTGTCGCAAAGGCTGAGGAGCAGGCAGCGGATGATCAACCGGGCCTGGTGTGCGCCGAGGCAGAAGTGCTTGCCGAAGCCGAAGGCGATGTGCGGGTTGGGGCTGCGGTCGAGCTTGAGTTGGTGCGGGTCGGGGAAGACGGTTTCGTCGTAGTTGGCCGAGGCGTAGCAGACGCCGGCGCGTCCGCCGGGAGGGACGGCTTGATCGCCGACGGTGGCGCCGTGCGGACACTTGCGGGCCAGCACGGTGACGGGGCTGATGAACCGCAGGTACTCCTCGGTCGCGGGGCTCAGGCGTTTCTCGTCGGCGCGGAGGAACTCGAGCACGTCGGGCTCGTCGCCGAGGTGGGCGAGGATGCCTGTGATGGTGCCAATGACGGTGTCACGTCCGCCGGCAAAAGCCAGGTTGGCAAAGCCGAGCTTCTCCTCGTCGGTGAGCGGCCGGCCGTCGTACTCGGCGCGGTTGAGCACGCTGTAGAAATCGTCGCCCCCGGAGCCCGCGGTCTTGGCGAACTGCGCGCGGTTGTAGTCGGTGAGCGCGTCGCCCTTGCTCTTGCCGTCGCCGTCGTAAAAGACGTGCGTGCCCCAGCCGACCCACTCGTCGGCCTCGGCCATGTCGACGTTGAGCATCATCGCCAACGACTTCGATTGCACCGGCAACGCGAAGTCGTGGATCGCGTCGATCTCGTTGCCGAGCGCGACCTGGATCGCATCGTCGAGCAGTTGCTGCATGCCGACGCGGTAGTCGTTGTCGAGCGGCCGCCGGAAGAACGGGTCGACGATCTTGCGGTACGCCTTGTGCTCCGGCGGGTCGGTTTCGATCGGGTATTGCCGGCCGTCGCGCACCCCTTGTTCGCCGTGGAGCACGATGTTCCGCAGGTCGTCGCTGCTGTACGTCTCCCAATCCTTGAGCGCAGCCCGCAGATCGGGGTACCGCAGGATCAGTGGCACATCGACGCCTTGCGCGTGGACACACATCGTCCCCGTCGATTTGCGAGCGGCTTCGAACGGATCACGCGGATGGTGGGGCGTCTGGCTCATGGTGCTGGTCGGTATTAGACACCGGTAAACCATCGCAAACAACGCCCCCACGGCTCAAACCGTGGGCTTCCCAACCCATCAGAAAAGGTCTTCCCCCGGTAGCGCCGCCGCCTGCTTGATCCATGCACGCATCTGCGGCGTGTCGACCGGATCATCCTCGCCGAGGTGCAGGTAACGCACCTCCGCGTGTTTCGACGCAACGGGCGGCAACGGGTCCAGCGATCCGCCGTTGAGCCAGCTGAGCTTGACGTACTTCGTGAAGCAATGCATCGACAGGAACCAGCCGTTGTCGGCGACACCGTAGAAAGGCGAGTTCCAACGGACGGCCTTGCGGACTTCGGGGACGAGCTCGACGACGAGTTGATCGACGCCGCGGCCAATGTCTTGCTTCCACCCAGGCATCGCTGTGATGTACGCCCGCACCGGTTCGTCGCCGTCGGCCTTCGCGATCTGCGGATTCCCGCCGGAGAGGAGTTTGGGTTTGCCGGGCATTGGCTTGACGATACCGCGCCCGACCTGGTCACTTAAGTGACCAGGGCCACGCCGTGATCATCATCCCTTCAACCACGCCGCGATCAGGTCGATGGCGCTTTGGAGGTCGTCCTTGTGGATGGTTTCGGTGACGGTGTGGATGTAGCGGGTGGGGATGGCGAGGGTGACGGTTTTGATGCCACCGCGGTTGCGTTGCATGGCGCCGGCGTCGGTGCCGCCGCGGGGCAGGACGCTGAACTGGTACTTGACGCCGTGCTTGTCACCGGCGGCGGCGAACTCGTCGACGAAGCCGCGGTGGGAGATGGAGGAGCCGTCGAGGATCTTGATCGCGACGCCGTCGCCTTGCTTGGTGACGCGTTCTTCCTCGGGGACGCCGGGGGTGTCGACGCACAGGGTGGTGTCGAGCGCGACGGCCAGGTCCGGCTCGGCGTTGTACGCGGCGGGGCCCGCACCGCGCAGGCCGACCTCTTCCTGCACCGTCGCGGCGACGATCACCTCGTACGCCGGGTCGGGGGTTTTCTTGAGCGCTTCGAGCAGCACCCACGCCGCGACGCGGTTGTCGAGGCACTTGCCGGTGACGCATCCGCCCAGCTCGAAGAACTCCTGCCAGAGCGTGACGGGGTCGCCGATGGAGACGAGCTTCTTGACCTCGTCGCCGGGCAGGCCGAGGTCAACGATGAACTCGCCGACTTCGGGGATCTTCTTTTTGTCCTCGTCCTTGGCGATGTGGATGGGCCGGCCGCCGGGGTTCATGATGCCGACGAGGTCACCGCCCTCGGGCAGCACGGTGACGCGGCGGGCCAAGAGGTTGCGCGTGTCGAAGCCGCCAACGTTCTGGACGCGGAGGAAGCCGTTGTCGTCGATGTGCCGGACGTAAAAGCCGATCTCGTCGATGTGGCACGCGAAAAGGACCTTCGGCTTGCCTTCGTTCTTCTTCACCCCGATCAGCGAGCCCATGACGTCGGTGCTGACGTCATCGAAGACGGCATCGAATCTCGGCTTGAGCAAATCGCGGATGCGCTCCTCGCGACCGGGGACACCGCTGGTTTCGGAGAGCTGCTTGAGGAAGGGAAGATCCATGGGCGGAGTGTAGCGCTACGCGAGCAAAGTCATCCCGAGCGCAAATCGAAGGATCTCTTCGGTACCGTGACACGATCGGTCACGAACACGAAGAGATCCTTCGACTACGCTCAGAATGACAAACGAAAAGCCTACTTGTCGGCGACCACGCGCTTCTTGAGCACTTCCATGAAGGCTTGGGTCTTCACGACGGTGTAGCCGTCTTCGAAGAGGTGGAAGCTATGAACGTGGAGTTCGTTGGCGCGGCGTTCGACGTCGAGGACGCTGGTGATCGCGCCGCGGCCGGAGATCGGATCGACCGGTGTCTCGCCGACGATCAGCTCGCGCTTGGCGGCATAATCGAGGATCTCGGTCTTGGTCGCTTCGAAGAGCGTCGCGGAGAGCTGCTCCTCCTGGGTGGAGACCATGTAGCGGAGGTTGGGCTCGACATCGACCTCGTGATAACGCTCGCCACGGCAAAGCAGGGATTCCATGAGGCCTTGCTCGCTCATGGGCTCGCCGTTCATCTGGATGACTTCGGTGAGCGTGGTGCCGGCGGGGACGCCGGCCTGGGCAGCGCCGGCGTCGGTGACGGTGAAGGTCAGGACGTGTCCGCCTTCGACCAGCCAGACATCGGCCGAATAGTTGCGCCGGTCGACTTTGACATCGGCGAGAATATTAAACAACTCGGGGTGCAGCGGACGCTGGTAAAGCATCAGCATCAAACCGTTGCTGCGACGGGACTTGGTACGTTGACTCATGGGGCAAACCTCGGTGGGTTGGTGACTCTCACGGGTGGCATGTCGCGTCGGTGCCTGCGGTTGGTTGGTTCGGGGCGGTGACGCGGTATCGGGCCGGCTGGTTGGTTCAGGTGCCGGGGGTCGATCTGCTCATCCTGGAGTCGCGACCGGCGGGGTGCCGGGCCCGTGTGGCGGTCAATCCCTGCCGGCCGGGGGTGGGGGGTTGGTTGTCCTGGGCCGATGTGTCCGGGCGTGATGCCGACCGATGGTCGATGGCACTCGCTGGCCCGGGCCGATCAAGCCCACCTCTCCGCCGCAACCGGGCGACCGGAATGTGCATCGGAGCACCGCGCGTCATTGCAACGCACGCCGGCTTGCCGCGGCCTGTGTGGCGCGGCGGGTTGGAACACGGTCGGCTGACCCCTCTCCTCAGCCCGACAATCTGTCGGGCCTATTGCGGTCAGCCCGCCGGGTTCCACCCGATTGGCTGAGTGTAACCGACCACTACCTGACTTGAACACCAAAAAATGCGGATTGCGCTCACAATTTGTTCGTGCCAACGTCACCCCGTCATTTTGGCTTTATCGGACGCTGCTCGGATCGGGTCACGCTAGAACCACGATCAGGTCGTAAGCGGCATGCGTTCCGGCCGCGACACCGAAGCCACGCAGGTGCAACAACACGCCGAAGTATCCGCCGGCCAGTGCCCGGAAGGCGAAGCTCGACCACGCGAACGCTTCGTCGCCGCGGTAGTGATGCAGGCTGAACGCCAGCCCGCTCACGGTCACCGCCAGCACCAGCGCGGCCAGCGGTTTCAGACCGAGAACATCGCCAAGGAGCATGATCAGCACCGGCACCGCGATGAGCCGAAAGACCAACTCCTCGTACACGCCCGCCCCAAAACTTAGCAGGACCAATGCACGGGTGTGATCGGGGTCGTCGCCATGCACCACGCCCGAGAGCATCACATTTTCGACGAGCATCACGTTGGCCATGACCAGCCCGAGTACGACCAGCGGTAGCGCGAGTGCCGCGGACTCACCGGCCATGCCGAGCAGCGTCGCGCCGCCGGGTCGCCAATCGTCCTTGCGTGCCAGATGCATCGCGAGCAGCAGCACGATCACTGCCGCCGGCGGCATGAGTCGGCCCGTCGCCCCGAAGAACCCGAACGCTTGTGCGAGATCGTCCGTCGCCAGCACCCGTACCGATGTCGTCGTGACCGGCACGTCGAACCCGCCAGTGCCGATTTCATAGATCAGCATCATCGGCAGCACGAAAAGCAACGCGTGCCACGGTGTTGCAGAGCGTTGGAGGTAAGTGGCCACGGAGTATGCATCGGCGGGGGCGGCGGTACCGGGTGAATCGAGTGACTTCCGGGCAGGCGCTGGGCGCTAGGGGTTAGGTGCTAGGGCTCGCTTGCGGTGCCGTGGGCAGGCCCTAGCGCCTGACTCCTAGCGCCTGACTCCTAGCGCCTGTTCCCCTTCACTCCCCCTCACTCCGCTTCGCTGCCGAGCGCGAGTGCCCGGCCTGATCCCTCGTCCTCGTCGATCGGGAGAGCTTCGGTAACGCGGAACGCTTTGTTGCCGCGGTGTTGGCCGACCTCGCCGCGGAACTTGGTCTTGCCTTCGACCTGGAGCGAGAGCGTGGTGCTGCTCGGCTTGCCGGTGGTGATGACGTCGCCGGGGGAAAGACTCAGCAGGTCGCCGAGTTTCATGGTCGTGTTGGCCAGCACCGCGGTGAGTTCCACCGGAGCGTTGTCGACGTTGCGGCGGACGCGCGGGGTTAGGTCCTCACGGCGACCTTTCTTGGCGTAGGTGAAGTTCGTCTGACGCGTCAGCAGCGGGATCACCGGCTCCATCACCGTGTACGGCACGCACAAGCTCATCGTCCCGGCCCGGTTGCCCATCTTCAGTTCGAAGCCGATCACCACCACCGTCTCGCTCGGCGGCACGATCTGCACCAGCTGTGGGTTGCTCTCGAAGTCGCTGGCGGCGAACCGCACGTCGGTCAGGTTGCTCCACGCTTCGGAGAGGTGGTGCGTGGCCCGGTCGGTGATGCGCGAGACCAGGCGTTGTTCGATCTGCGTGAGGGGGCGCTGGGGGATGAACAGCTCATGGTTCGAACCGCCGAGCAGTCGGTCGATGATCGGATAGATGATAAGCGGGCTGATTTCCAGACAAACCTGCCCGTCGAGCGCGTCGCAGGTGAGTAGGTTGAAGCAGGTCGGGTTCGGTAGCGAGTAGATGAACTCGGAATAGGTCAGCTGTTCGATGGACGCGACGGAGACTTCGATGATCGTGCGGAGGTAGCCGGAGAGAGCGGCCCCGAGGTTTCGGCCGAAGCCTTCGTGGAGCGCTTCCAGAGCCCGCATCTGGTCCTTGGAGACGCGTTCGGGGCGTTTGAAGTCGTAGAGCGAGACATCGACGTGGGACGCGCCACGTTGGGAGAAAACCGTTGGCGTCGTTGCGGTGCCGGTCGCGCTGTCTTCGGGCGGCGCATCATCGCCGACCGCCGAGAGCAGGGCGTCGATCTCGTTTTGGTCGAGGAGTTCCGACACGTTCCAGTTTATCGGACGGCGAGCCGTCCGTTCTCCAACATTCCCTCGGCATGTTCGCTTAAGTGAACATGCCCGATCCGATACAACCTTCATCGTGCCCTTGGACTGTTCGAAATCCATCGCCCATCAGCAGCGTGCTCACGCCGTCATCCCCGGCGGGGCGCACACGTATGCCAAAGGCGACGATCAGTTCCCCGAGTTTCTCCCGCCGGTGATCCGCCGGGGACACGGCTGCCGCGTGACTGACATCGACGGCAACACCTACATCGAATACGGCAGCGGCCTGCGGAGCATCACGCTCGGTCACGGCGTCCCGGCGATCTGCGACGCGGCGTATGCCGCCATGCGCGACGGAACCAACTTCGCCCGCCCGTCGGTGCTCGAACTCCAGGCGGCCGAGAAGATGCTCGAGCTGGTCCCCAATGCCGAGATGGTCAAGTTCGCCAAGCACGGCAGCGACTGCACGACCGCCGCCGTGAAGCTCGCCCGTCATCACACCGGCCGGCCACGCATCGCCATTTGCCGTGATGATCCGTTCTACAGCGTCGACGACTGGTTCATCGCGACGACGCCGATGGACGCGGGGATTCCCAAGGCGGTGCATCGCGAGACGGTGCGGTTTCCGTTCAACGATATCGAGAGCTGCGAGAAGATCTTTGCCAAGGTCGGTCACGAGATCGCCGCGGTGATGCTCGAGGGCCAGCGCGGCGCGGTGCCGGAAGATGACTTTTTGCACAAGCTCCGCGATCTCGCCCACGCCAACGAGTCGCTGTTCATTCTCGACGAGACGATCGCCGGCTTCCGGTTGGCCAACGCCGGGGCGCAGCAGTTGCACGACATCGATCCGGACCTGAGCACGTTCGGCAAGGCGGTGGCCAACGGCTTCTCCGTCTCGGCCTTGTGCGGCAAGCGGAAGTACATGGCCGCCGGCGGGCTCGACCACGAAGAAGACCGGGCGTTCCTGCTTTCCACGACGCACGGGGCCGAGTCGCACGGGCTGGCCGCGTTCATCGCCGTGGCCGAGATTTACCAGCAGCGCGACATCCCTGGCGAACTAACGCAGATCGGCGCGCGTTTGTGCCAGGCCTTCGACACCGCGAGCCGTGCTGCCGGGACCGGCGACTTCGTCCACTCGGCCGGCCACCCCGCCAACGCCGTGTTCGTCACCCGCGGCCCCGACGGAGAAGGCGGCAATCAACCCTTCCGCACGCTGTTCATTCAGGAACTGCTCAAGCACGGCGTCCTCGCCCCGAGCCTCGTCGTCAACACCGACCACGGCGACGATGAAGTCATCGACGCCACCGCAACCGCCGCCCATGCCGCCTGCGAGGTCTACCGCAAAGCGCTCGACGAAGGCGTCGAGAAGTACCTCGAAGGTCGCCCGGTGAAACCGGTGTTCCGGCGTCGTTGTTGACACTGTTTAGCGGCGTGACGACGTCGCACCGCTAAACATGAGGAACTACGCCCAGAACATCTCGTCCGGTACTTCGCGGATCACGTTGGTGCCGCAGTGGATGCTGCCGATGCCGTTGTGGTAGACGCGGGCGTCGGCGAAGACGGTGTTGTCGTAGCCGGCGTCGGTGAGCGAGTCGGCGACGTAGTTGTCAAAGAGCGACTCGTTGCCTTGGCCGCGGTAGTTCACCTGCGGGCCGTAGCTGAAGCCGGTGTAAGCCGTGGCGGTGCCGTCGGGCGTCTTTCCGCTGAGCAGGTTCACGTGGTTGTTGGTGTAGGCGTAGGCAAACCCGGACGCGCCGCTCGAGCCGTAGAACAGCACGGGCATCGGCACCATGCCGGCGTTGGGGTTGGCGGTGTAGGTGAACACGTCGCCGGCCGAGGTGCTGCCGCTCCACCAGTGCTCGAGCAGATATGCGCTCGCATCGGGGAAGACTTCGTCGTTGTTCTTGTTGCCGCTGCCCGCGTCGGTCCAGGTGCCGTCGGCGTCGCGGTAGCGCAAGTCATACTGCGTGTTGCTCGTGAACGTCACCTCGTACTCGCGGACACCATCGAGGAAGGCGACAAAGCTGCCGCCTTTGGTGAGGGTGCCGGCCGAGTCAGCGACCGGGGTGCTCATTGGAAGGTCGGCGTTCATCGCGCCCGCCACGGCACTGATTACCGACGGCAGGTTGTCCGACCGCAGCACATAGTTCTTGTTGTAGTTCCAGAAGTTGGTCGCGTTGGCCAGGGTGCCGGTCGTGAGCGAGCCGGAGTTCATGCCCTGGAGCATGGTGGCGTTCGGGTTGATATCCGCGGCCCAAAGGTTCAGGGCCCAGCCGAGTTCCGGGTCGGCGTAGGCGGCACCCAGGCCGTCGGGATTGACGCTGATGATCTCGTCGACGTGGCCGACCCAAAGCCAGTCGGTGTTGACCGAGAGTTCGGGGTTGACGCCCTGAGCGCGAAAGAAGTCTTCCTGGAAGCTCGACATGGATCGGCCGTGGAAGAAGTAGGCCGGCCCGCCGTCGGGGTTGGGGATGGCGTCGAGGTTGCCGCCGGAGTCGAAGGTGCTGATGTTGCCGTTGATCGTGGTGTCGATGCCCACGTCCTTGCCGGAGAACTGCGTGCGGAGGTAGTCGGACATATCCCCGCCGCGGCTGCGGGCACGGGGCAGGTCGAGGATGATCTGCATCGAGCCGGTTGGGGTCTGGGCGTAGCCGGTCTCGAAGCCGTCCTGAATCCAGAGATCGAAGATATTGGCGGTGGAGAGATCGCCGGTGAACCCGCTGCTGAGCTTGTTGCGGAGGTCGGCGTTGGACGAACCCGACGAGGCGACCGAGACCGAGTCCTGCCCGTTGCCCAGGCGGGCGTCAAGCTCGGTGTCGACGTTCATCGTGTGGTCCGAGAGCACGAAAGGGGCGACCTGCACGACGACCGTGTCCGAACTGATCACTTGGTTGCCGTCGGTGATGGTGGCAGTCACGCGGACGGGAGCGCCGGGGATGAGTCCTTCGATCGCGAAGTCCATGTAGTTGGCGTTACGCAGAAGGCTACCGCCGGCAAACCGCAGCAAACCCAGGTCGTACTCGCCGTTGCTCGGATTGTCGGTGAACACGGCCGACGCGCCTTGCGATGGTCCGAGGAGTTCCACATCACCGACTGCGGGGACGGTCGTCCCGCGGGGCCCCGCTTCGGTCGGCAGGAACACCCGCACCCGTTCCTCGGCGTCGAACTGATTGAAGTACGGATGCGCACCCGCGACCTCGTCAATCTCCAGCGTCACACTCAGGCCGGACGTACCGCGGGTCGGTAGCTTGGCGAGACGGATCAATGCCAAGTCATCAAGGTCGCCGTTGGCGTCAATGTCGGTGTCGGCCGGAATGAACGGACCATTGGTCGTCCAGCGTCCGCCGCGCCAGTTGTCCGGGGCGCTACCTGCACCATCAAAGTCGCTGTTAGGCAAGACGAGCGCGCCGGTGTCGCCTCGACCGCTTCCCCAGGTCGTCTCGAAGGCATCGTCTAGTCGAGTGATTTGGCCATCCCGGTTGGCGTCGACAAGTAGGTCCGCCGTCGGACGGAATCCGCCAATGAACGCGCCGCTCGATGAGGACAGGGCTGGCCCGGCCACCAGCGATGCGATCGGCGCGTCATCTGCTGGCAGGATTTCAGACGCAAACGTGCCGTCGAATACCCCGGCTTCGATGTCGCGAGCCAGCGATTCACGTTGTCCCGGTGTCAGACCCGATCGTGAGGATGCCGCCCGAACTTGGTCGATCAAGTCGATCTCGGGACCGGCAACTTGTGGCCGGGCTACGTCGACCGTGGCCATGATCTTGGTCATGGGGGTTGCCGAGAGCAGTCGACGACCTTCAAGTTGTTCCATCGGCATCACGCCACTATCGCGAGTCTGTTGGGTCACATCGGAAATGTAACGAGTTTGATCGGCCGTGCGCGGTTGTGGCCGGCGGGCTAAACAAGTTTCACTGAAAATCCCGCCCGTAGTGCGGCCAAATCCCGGCACTCCCGCAGGAGTTGCGGAACCACGTCCAACGGCAACATGCTCGCCGCGTCGCTCTTGGCCTCGGCCGGGTTCGGGTGGCACTCGACGAAAAGCCCGTCCACCCCGGCGGCCACCGCGGCGCGCGCCAGCAGCGGCGAGTACTTCGGATTGCCGCCCGATTGCGTGCCCTGGCCGGCGGGTTGCTGCGTGGAGTGGGTCACGTCGAAGCAGACCGGCTTGCCCGTCGCGTCGGCCATCGCCGCCAGGCCGGTGAAGTCGTTGACCAACGCGCCGTACCCGAAGAACGTCCCGCGCTCGCAGAGCACGACCTGCTCGTTGCCGACCTCGGTGAGCTTGTTCACGACGTTCTTCATCTCGGCCGGTGCCATGAACTGACCCTTCTTCACATGCACGACCCGGCCGGTCTTGCCGACGGCATGGAGCAGGTCGGTCTGCCGCGCGAGAAATGCCGGCACCTGCAACACGTCGCACGCCTGCCCAACGGCCTCGGCCTGCTCGGGCAGATGCACGTCCGTGATCGTCGGCACGCCGAGCTTCTTCCCGACCCGCTCGATGATCGCCAAACCCTCGTCCAACCCCTGCCCACGAAACGACGCACCGCTCGAACGGTTGGCTTTGTCGAAGCTCGCCTTGAATACATACCGCAGCCCCAACTCCGCACACGCATCGCGCACCGTCTCGCCCACCGTCAAACAAAGCTCCTCCGACTCGATCACGCAGGGACCGGAGAAGACGAACAGCGGCGAATCCGTGAGATCGGCAAGCGTGATCATGGCCGCAGCCTACGCGTGCCGTGCCAGCGTTGATTTGTTCGGGATATGGTTACATCGTGCCCGTGACGATCCCCGATCTGTTGCAAGAGCTTTTGGATAAACCAGAGGCTCGGAAACTCAAGGCCGCGGTCGCGGCGACGCAGTCGAACTTCGCCGACCTGTTGAGTCACGAAACGCCGTACTTCTTTCCCGAGTACACCAAGCACGGCCAGCAGCATGTCTCCGAGGTGCTCGCCAGCACCGTCGGACTCATGTCCGAACAGGCCGCGACGATCCTGACGCCAAACGACGCGGCCGTCCTTATCCTTGCCGTCCTGCTGCACGACGCGGCGATGCACATCGATCGGGACGGCTTCCGCCGTTTGGTCGAGGGAAAAGTCGAGGTGCCCACGGTGCCTGGTTTCGACGAGCCGGACTGGCCGATGCTTTGGGACGAGTTCATCACCTTCACCGTGCGGCGGTGGGACGATCGGAAGCTGGCCGACGTCTACGGCGTGACCGACGGCGGCGCTCCGCGCGTCTCGGCGGTCCACAACCCGATCGATCGCTACGACGACCTCACCGAGTCGGACCGCCGCACCATCGGCGACTTTCTCCGCATCCACCACCCAAGACTCGCCCACGAGTTCGCGCTGGCCGGCGTCCCCGTCGGTCCGTCCGAACTCGTCAAGCCCGGCGACGGGTTCACGCAGGAGCAGGTCAACCTCGCCGGCCACATCGCCCGCAGCCACGGCGGCAGCCTTCGTCACCACGTGGACCTGCTCGAAATGAAGTATGGCAGGAATCACCGCCACAACCCCGCCGGCGTCTTCGTCCCGTACCTCATGGCCCTGCTCCGCGTCGCGGACTACATCCAGATCCAGGCCGATCGCTCCACCGCCGAGGCGCGCTTCGGCATGCTCCGCAGCCCGCTCTCCCGCCGCGAACACGACGCCCACCAAAGCGTCGTCGACATCTCCACCACCGGCAACGACCCCGAAGCGATCGACGTCCAGGCTCGACCGCGGACCGTCGACGTGTTCCTGCACCTGAAGAACTGGCTCGCCGGCATTCAGCGGGAGTTGGACGACTGTTGGGCGGTGCTCGGGGAAACCTACGGCAACATTGCGGGCTTGCGCGACCTCGGCTTCAGCTACCGTCGCATCCGCTCCAACCTCGACGACGCAGAGCACTTCAAAGCTCAGACTGGCATCGACTACGTCCCCGAGCGGATCGAACTCGACGTCGCCCGCGCCGAACTGCTCCGGCTGCTCATCCGCCCGCTCTACGGCAACCAGCCTAGTGTCGGCGTTCGCGAGCTGCTCCAGAACGCCATCGACGCCGTCCGCGAACGTAAGCGCCTCGCCGACGATCGCGACGAAGCGCCGGACCTGCCCGAGTATGACATCGAAGGCGAGGTCGAAGTCCGCCTACACGATCGCCGTGCTGATGGCACCACCACGCTCGAAGTCACCGATCGCGGCGTCGGGATGACGCTCGAAACCATCCGCGACTACTTCCTGCGGGTCGGTGCGTCCTACAGAGAGAGCCCGGCTTGGCAGAAGGCGTTCGAGAAGGGCGAGGAGCCCGGCACCGGCTCAACGGTCGACCGCACCGGCCGCTTCGGCATCGGCGTCCTCGCGGCGTTTCTGCTGGGGAATCGGATCACCGTGGAGACGCGGCATGTAAACAGCTCGGTCGGCTACCGCTTCGAGACTACCTTGGCAGAAGGTTCTGTAGAAATAAAGGAAGTGGAGGATCTTGAGATTGGATCGAAGATCACAGCAGAAGTCGATCGGCAGGCGGGGGAATCTCTTTGTAGTTACGCCCCTGGCTGGATCCGCTGGTACTTTGACGATGGGCCGATTGTAAAAATGTACTTTGAATCTCGTTGCCTATTCGATTCCGAGCAGGATCGGTGCCGCATTGCCGAATCGAAAAACGTTGTTGAAGAAGCCGATCGAACAGGGCTTGGCGAGATCGGTAAGATCTGTTGGGCGAGAGGTGGTGGAGGCCTATACGTCAACAGTATAGAGGTATGCAATCCAGGCGTGAAGACCCTTTTTGAGAATGACGATGGGATTGGGCGTCTTGTTAACATGCAGCTTCCAACCGTTTGGGTGTATGACCCGAACGCGAAGCTTCCCATTGATCTTCAGCGATACCGCATGCATGATCAGGATGATCGATTAAAAGATGCAGTTGCAAGGTCAGCACTGCGAAAAGAGTATGAAGGCTGGCTTGCAATCCTCGGTCGGGATTCGTCGGTGTTTGCACCCGAAGGCTTTGCGTATGCAGAGGTTCAGAGAATTTTGCAAGGCAACAGGTGTCTTGACTATTCTTGGGATCATCATCAATCAGATAGTAGTGACGCACTTGCCGACACGTTTTCGCCGTACCTCGTGACCAGTAGAGGCAGGATGCCGCTTGAACTGGAGTTGCTGGTAGACGCCGGTGTGGAGAATGTATTCTTGGCTGGATTTAGCAGCAAGTGGGTTGGTTTGCGAATTGCTGATTTGCCTAGGAATGGTAATGCTGCCCTAATTATTGCGTGGCTTGGCGCGTCTGCTGTTGAGCAGGTCAAGTATCTGCGTATGCTCGTAGATGAGCGTCGTGGATTCACATCGGCTTCGAGCGACTTGCCCGTTCTTGGCTTTCGGATGATTATCAACGACAGCTTGTTCAAGCACGCGTTCGCGCGAAATCGACTTAGCGCATCCTATCGTCGGAGAATGGAAGTGCGCCAGCTTCAGTCTGGTCTCTATTTAGTCGAACATGGTGATGTTGCCGATGACGAGCAGTCTTTGGTTCAGATGCAAACTGATCTGGAAAGGCAACCGGATGTGCAACAACATCTGCTGTGGATCGCCGAGCTGAATCTCGCGACGCTTGAAACGGAGACCGAGTCGATCGTCGCGTCCGTGTGGCGTGACGTCGTCGGGGCGCCGACGTTCGAGGAGGCGGTCGCGAGGCGTAAGTGACCGCCGCCGAACCTTCGAACCGACCTCCGCCTTCGAGCTTCGGTGTTGCCGCAGACTTTTGGTATCCTGTCCGCCATGAACACCAACCCCGTCGTCTGGTTCGAGATCTACGTGCAGGACATGGACCGTGCCAAAGCGTTCTACGAGAAGGTTCTGGGCAAGACACTCGACAAACTCGATTCGCCTGATCCGAGCATGCTGATGTACAACTTCCCGATGGACGAGAAGGGGGCGGGGGCGGCGGGTGCTTTGTGCAAGATGGGTGACGTGCCCTCGGGTCCGGGCGGGACGATGGTTTATTTCCATTGCGACGACGTCGCGAACGAGATCGGCCGTGTCGCCGAGGCTGGCGGTGTCGTGAAACAGGAGAAGATGTCCATCGGCCCGTACGGCTTCATCGCCATGGCCCTCGACACCGAGGGCAACATGATCGGCTTCCACTCGCAGGCGTAACCGATTCGTCCGTTCGCAATCCACCGTGAAGTCGCAACCATGCGTCACGCATGGCCCCGACCGGAACAGCCCAACGTAAACGCATCGTCATCCTCGGCGGCGGCTTCGCCGGGGCGTACTGCGCGCAGAAGCTCGACCGACTCCTTTGCGACGAGGTCGACGTGATCCTGATGGATCGCAACAACTACATGATCTTCTACCCGCTGCTGGTCGAGGCCGGCACCGGCGGCGTGAAGGCCGACCACGCCTTGGTCGGCCTACGCAACTTTGTCCCGCGCTCCACCTTCATCCAGGCCAACTTCGACGCCATCGACACCGACACGCAAACCGTCAGCTACACCATCGTCGGCGAGGAGCAACAGCTCACCATGAGCTACGACCACCTCGTCGTCGCCATCGGCACGAAGACGCTCACGCCGCCGGTGCCCGGGCTCGAGGAGTACGCCTTCGAGATGCAGAGCCTCGCCCACGCGATCGGCCTGCGCGACCGCGCCATCCGCCTGCTCGAACAGGCCAACGCCATCGACGACGACGCCAAGCGGAAGAAGCTGCTGCACTGGGTCATCGTCGGCGGCGGCTTCACCGGGATCGAGACCGCCGGCGAGTTCCACCAGTACCTGCAGAACGCGTCGGACAACTACCCCAACGTCAGCCGCGACGACATCAAGGTCACCATCGTCAACCGTGGCGACCGCCTGCTCAAGTTCCTCGACCCCAAGCTCTCGGCGTACACGCAGCGCCACCTCACCGAGCGCGGCCTTCGGGTCATGATCAACGAGGAGATCGCCGAGATCCACGCCGACCACGCCGTCACCAAGAACAGCGGTGAACGCCTCGACACCAGCACGGTCGTCTGGTGTGCCGGCGTGCAGGCCAACCCGATCGCCGAGCAGTTCGGCCTTCCGACCAAGCGTGGCTACATCCTCTGCGAGCGCGATCTCAAGGTGCAAGGCTTCGACAACGTCTGGGGCCTGGGCGACGGCGCGGTCAACCCCGGCCCCGATGGCGACGCCTACCCGACGACGGCCCAAGCCGCGCTCGGCATGGGCGTCGACTGCGCCAAGAACATCGCCCGCAGCCTGAGCGGCGAGCCGACCCAACCGTGCGACCTGACGGACAAGGGCACCCTCGCCGCCTTCGGCCACGGCGACGCCGTCGCCCAGGCAATGGGCCTGCGCCTCACCGGCTGGACCGCATGGTTCATGTGGCGGACGGTCTACCTGATGAAGATGCCCGGCTTCAGCCGCAAACTCCGCATCGCCGCCGACTGGACCCTCGCGTTGTTCACACGACGCGACTACGTCGAGATGGGCTTCTACAAGCTGCTCAACCGATGAGCGGGCGCAGGCCGAGCTCGGCCATTTTCTTCAGCCGAGCTTCACTCGCTCCGTCACGTGCGGCGGCGGTCATGCTGACGAGCAGGCCGTAGGTGTGATCGACCCACTGCTCGACGGTGTCGCCGGCAGGCAGGTCGATTTGCTTGAGGCGTTTGCGGAGTAGCTTCTTCACGTTGGCCGTCTGCTCGTTGAGCTTCGCGGCGATGTCGGCGTTGCGGCAATCGGTGCGGTTGCGAATGACCATGCAACCAGGGACAGGCGTGTTGACGAATGTCTTGGCCTGGCGGGCGAAGAACGTGCGGATTGCCTCCCGCGGATCGTCGATGTCGGTCAGCGCGGCGGCAACCTTGCCGGCCCCGTAGAAGCCCCCGGCATAGCGCGCCAATGCCTCGGCGTAGAGCGTGGGCTTGTCGGTGAAGGCGGCGTAGAAGCTCGGGCGATTCACCCCTATCGCCTCGGTGAGATCGGCGATGGAGATCTGCTCGTACCCCCGGTCCCAGAAGAGTCGCAAGGCGGTGTCGAGGGCGTCATCGCGACAGAAGCCGCGTGGTCGGCCGCGTGGTGCGGATGTTTGAGCCATGAAAATATTGTACGTACTCGTACAGAAAAAGTTCAACGCCACTTGACCGGTGGAGTGAGCGGGGTCTATTTTGTACACATAAGTACAGAATAAGCCCGTTCACCCCGACACCCCTTGAAAGGAACACCCCATGTCTCACCCCACCTACGACTTTGCCGGCAAGCACGTCCTGATCACCGGCGGCTCGCGCGGCATCGGTGCCACGATCGTCCGCCACTTCACCAAGGCGGGCGCGACCGTCTTGTTCAACTACGGCCGCAGCGCCGACGAGGCCAACGCGCTCGCCGCCGAAACCGGCGCCCATGCGGTGCAAGCCGATCTGGCGACTCAAGCCGGCGTCGAGGCCGTTGCCGCGGCGGTCGGCGAGAAGTTCGGCGGCAAGCTGGACGTGTTGGTCAACAACGCGGGCGTCTTCCTTCCGACCCCGCTCGGGCAGGCCGACCCTGACGTCGTCCGGCGTCAGAACGCCATCAACGTCGAGGCCGTCATCGGCCTGACTCACGCGCTGGCTCCGCACATTCCCGACGGCGGGCGGATCATCAACTTCGGCAGCGTGCTCGGTGATGCCGTGCCGTTCCCCGGCATCTCGGAGTATTCGGCAACCAAGGCGTACGTGCAGACGGTCTCGCGCGGCTGGGCCCGCGACCTCGGCTCCCGCAACATCACCGTCAACACCGTTCAGCCCGGCCCGATTGACACCGAGATGAACCCCGACTCCTCGGAGAACCCTGCCGCGTCCGGCCAGATCGCTAAGACCGCCCTGGCCCGCTACGGCAAGCCCGACGAAATCGCCCCGGCCGTGCTGTTCCTCGCCAGCGACGCCGCGAGCTATATCACGGGCGCGGTGCTGAACATCGACGGCGGCTTCAACGCGTGAGCCGATCGTGCAACCCTGATCTGTATTGCCGAGGCGCTGCGTAGCGCCTCGGCTTTTCTCTTGTGCGGCAAGCCGGCGTTCTCATCCCGAACCAATGTCGTAAGCTACGCGGGGCAATCTTGATCGCGGCGCGGCGTTCTCGTCTCGCCGGGGTGACGTTCTGGCATTTCGATGGGGGCTTCCAGTGACGCCGAGTGAGTCTGAGTTTCGAGACCTGTTCTGGCAAGCACGCCGACACTTGGCCGGTAAACGATCGAGGCCGGCGGCCGAGACGTTCAATCGCGCGTTGGCGATTGCCGAGAAGGCCGGATTGGCGATTCAGTCGGCGATCGCCAAGGCCGGTTTAACCGCCGCTTCGGGCGACTTCGCCGCTGCCCTTCGTGAACTTGATCCGGTCCGCGATGGCAATGTGTCTGTGCCGCGAGCACTCGGTCTGGCACTGGCCGGCACCATTGGCATTCGTCAAGGCGACGCCCGTGCCGCTCTTTCGGCATCCAGCGAAGCCTTTGATACACCCGGACTCGATGCCGTGGACAAGTCGGCGTGTTTGCGTCTGCGTGGTGTCGCTAAGACGGAACTCGATCCGCCGGAGGTGGATGGTGCGATCAGCGATTTCATGGCGGTATTGGAGATGTCCGACGCTCCGGCCGAGCAGCGGGCCGATGCGCTGATCAGCCGCGGTGTCGCCAAGACGAAACTCGATCCGCCGGACCTAAATGGTGCGATCAGCGATTGGACGGCGGTGTTGGAGATGTCCGGCGCTCTGGCCGAGCAGCGGGCCATAGCTCTACGCAACTGCGGTCTCGGCAAAACGAAACTCGACCCGCCGGACTTAAATGGTGCGATCAGTGACTACGACGGGGTGTTGGAGATGCCCGACGCTCCGGCCGAGCAGCGAGCTTTGGCTCACTGGGATCTTGGGTTGTTACGCGATGACGCGGAGTCATTTCAGCATGCGGCGTCACTGTTCCGTGAGATTGGACAAACACGGAACGCATCCCTCATGGAATCACTGGCCCGCACGGCCAACATGCGGTCCAGTGAGCGGAGGGCCGAAGACGCTGCTCAGCTTGCGCAATCCGGGCCAACGAGTTCGACGTTGGAAACGGCGATTCTCCAGAAGATTGAGGGCGCGGAGGGTACGCAGTATGAGCGATATGCGGACCGTGACGTCGATGACTATCTGGAGCGTGACCATTTCGCGACGCTGCGCGGTTGGAGTTCGACGTCGCCGATTCTCGGTGACGACGAAGACTGTCTCGGCGGAGGCTACTTCTTCCGCTGGTGTGGGCGGGGGATTGTGCTCGATCCCGGCCATCACTTTCTGCGGAACTTTCACGAGGCCGGCTATCAGGCGCGGCTGATCCACGCAGTGGTCGTCAGCCACAACCACGGCGACCACAACCAGGACCTCAAGCCACTCGATGACCTGATGTACGAGATGCGTCGGGCGACTGGAAAGGATCCGGGCGAAACCTATAGCTACACGCTCGCTTGGGACGCGGATACGAGAGACACGAAGCCGTTCGAAAGCACGGTCGAATCAAGAAAAGAGATCGCGCTCGACCTCGACCGTGAGGAACAGGGCAGCGATCCCACGGTTCGACTGCGCGTCCCCCACGAGGTCGACGCGAAAGTACGCCCGTGGAAGGTGGATCATGGTTCGGACGTACCAAGGGCGACCGGGCTGCGCGTTACGTTGTTGGATGACGAAGACAAGCCAGCGTGTGTCGTCGGGTACACGGCCGATACGGCGTTCTTCCCTGAGCTTGGCGAGGAGAAACGCCTCGGTGGCTGCGACCTGTTGATCGCCCACATCAGTCAGCCGGACAAACGTGAGTTCATTGATTCGGATTTCCCCAAGCCGTCGCACCTTGGCTACAACGGCGTTGTCAAGCTGCTCCAACTGCCGGGGATCAACCCGAAGCTGACGATCCTCGGGGAGTTCTGGCCGGGCATCGTCGACCTGCGGCTCGACCTCGCCAAGGCTTTGCGTGAACGCACGGGCAACCCGCGGATTTTGCCGTCGTCGATCGGCATGCGGCTGGACCTGCCGACGCTGCGCGTGCATTGCACCAAATGCGATAAGCCGACGCCCTGTGAGCAGATCACCGTTGCACCGGCCGCGTCTTCACTCGGCCCGTTGAGCTATATCTGCAACGCTTGCCGGTTGTAGAGGTGGCTTTTACACCCGCGTTTGTTCGAGCTTGGCCAGCACGTCCTCGACTTCGATCGACTTGATCGCGTCGGGGTCGCCGGGGTGGGGCTTGGTTCTTTGGAGCGGGTAGGGGGCGTCGGGGAATCGGCCGGTGCGGGGTTGGACGACGCGGTGGCGGTGGCCGAAGGGGGCGACGCGGTCGGGGTCGGCGGGGCCGAAGAGGGTGACCGGCGGCGTGCCGACGGCGGCGGCGAGGTGGGCGATGCCCGAGTCGGTGCCGACGTATCGGCCGCAGCGTTGGAGTAGCGCTGCGGTGTGGCCGAGCGGGCCGGTGACGCGCGTGATCTTCGGGCGTGCGTCGGTGTGGGCGAGGATCTCGTCGGCGACGCCGCATTCATCCGGCCCTTCGAACAGCACGACCGGCCTTTGGAGCGCGTCGACCAACGCCGCGAATTTGGCGACGGGCCAACGCTTGGCCTTGGCGAGCACGGTGTTGCCGCAACCGGCGTGGACGATCGTCGGCCGCGCGTCGGCGAGGTCGCCGAGCAGTTCGATCGCCGCGGCGTCTTGCGCTTCGGTGACATCCCACCGCGGAGCGATCGTGTCGTCCGGCTCGATGCCGAGCGGGCGGAGCAGGGCGTTGTTGTTCGCCACGTCATGCGCGTCGGGGATCGGGTCGATTTTGGTTCCGCCGAGTAGCCCCAGCGCGGCGAACCGGCCGACCGGATAGCGGTGCGTAATGATCGTCTTCGGCCGACCAGCGCGGGCCATGAGCGGGTACTGCCAGCGGTTGCTCGGGAACGGCACGATGCACACGTCGGCCCCGATGCCGCGAAACGCCTTGATCGTTGCAAAGGCGTGCTTCGGCTTGATCGAGACGTGATGCAATCCGGCCACGCCCGGTAGCCCGTCGAACACGTCAAGCATCGGCCGCAAGCGCGACACGATGTGGATCACCGATTCGGGAAACGCTTCGCCCAGTTGCCGCACCATCGGCTGGGCCATGAGCGCGTTGCCGATGCCGGCCATGACGGGGATCAGGAATGTGCGTCGGTCGGCCGTCACAGTCCGGGCACTCGCGTCGGCCAGGCACCGGGGTCGGGGGCGTCGGTTCGGGTGAGCGACTTGCCATCCTCGTCGCGGTAGAGGATCCAGCCGCGCGAATCTCGGCCGACTTTTTCGCCGGTGAGTTGTTCCTGTTGTTCGCGGGTCAGGCGGAAATGCCAAACACGCCAGGGGCTGTCGGGCTCACGGTAGATGTACCAGTTCGCGCCGAGTTCACGGACGTGCCGGGTCAGGCGCGCGCTGCGGCCGGACTTCGTGTCTTTTCGACCCACGCGGATCACGTTCGCATCGGTGAGCAACACCGCGGCCCGCAAGCCGTAGGCGCTCTCGCGAGTCCGGCCGAGGTTGGAGTAGCGCACGGTGATCGCCACGTCGCGGTCGGCGACGTCGGCGTCATGGAGCATCTTGCAGGCGGCGATCAGGTCCTTGTGCTCGCCGTTCTCGAAGCGGTCGTAGTACGCCTCGCCGCTGCGCGCGATGGCGACATCGACGGCGTAAAGCACGCCGTTGTTGCCGAGGATGGCAAGGACAAACGCGGCGGCAAGGACACGGCCCGGCCAGCGGAACTTGCCGACGGTGACATGCCGCAGGCCGACGAGCACGCCGAGGATGATCAGCGGTGCGGCGGGGACGAGGTAGCGGTTGTTGACCTGCGGCCAGGCTAAGATGAACGCGGCACAGTACAGCGCAACGCCAAGCCAGAGCCACTGCTTGCGGTAGAGCCCGACACCGAGCGTGACCAGCAGGAGGCTGATCGTGAGCCAACCTGTGGCATGGGCGAGGATGTTGATCTGCGGGACCGACGCACCAAAGCGCATCGGGTGCCAGAGCAGCCACGCGAACCACTGTCCCGACCGGCCGGCGCGGTAGAGCTGTTCCTGCGCGACGGTGATGTTCTCGTCGTGTGCGGCGAGGATGTTGGTGTGGACCTGCGTGCCGGCGACGGTTTCGGCGTCGAGGATTTCGACTTCAGGATCGTCGGCCGCGGCTATCTCGGTTTCGTCCGAGCCGGCGTCGATACCGCCGGCGTCGACGACCTGTTGGGCCTGCTCGTCGGTGAGGGTGCGGAGTTCGCGGCTGATCTTGAACGTCCCGGCCATGACCACGCCGCAGAGCAACACGCCACCGACCGATCGAAGCCACGTGCCGTTTGGCAGTCCGCGACGCAACCCCATCGCGAACGCCCCGCCGATGAGCATGAAGTGGAACAGCCCCGCATCGCGGACGATCACCGCCAGTGCCGCCAGCACGCAAGCGCCGATCACGCCGAGCCAGCGACTGCTTCCCTCGCCGACACGCAGGGCGACAAGCACCGCCGACGTGCCGAGCAGCATGTACAGCGGTTCGGAGTGGAGTAGGAACGTGAGTTGATAGAGCGGGTGCAACAGCGCGGCCAGGCACGTCGCGATCGCGGCCAGCGCCGGCGGGGCCAGACGCGTGCCGATCTGGAAAAACATCGCCAGCGCTCCGACCATCATCACGATCTGGGCGGCCTTGAGAAACGCGAACGTCGGCGAGATCTTCATCAGCCCCGCGAGCAACAACGGCCAGCCCGGGGGCGACAGGGCGTAGGGCGCGCCGTTGAACATGTAGCCGTCGCCCTGGGCAATGTTGCGGGCGACGGCGGTGTAGACCTCGGAGTCCCCGCCGGGTGACCAGTAGGGGTTGTGCAGCAGGGCGAAGAGGATCGTGCAAAAGGCGATGGTGAACAGGAGCCACGGCCACGTCCGAGGCCCGGGTGTGGTGGCCGGCTCGATCTCGGCATCAGCGGTGGTTGGGATCTCACGCCGCACCGGTTCCGCCGAGCGTGTCGAGTCGTCGCCGCCCCGAGCGTTGACCGAGCTGTCCAAAGTCGCGCCGTCCATACCCACCCTTGAAAAAGTTGCTCACGAAGTCGGCTTGCGCGCGGCAAGACAGAAAACACTCTTGCTACGGAACCCGCCGGTCCAGCCGCGACCTTTCACCATGTCATGCACCGCGTGTACGAACCGCGGGTAGCGCCACGGCAGAAGCTCGGGCTCGGTCTTGTCCACATGATCCGTCGTCATCGTGCCCGGTTGGCCCCATTGTTCGAGTAGCGGCTTCACGTCCGCTTCCGGCTCGAAGTGTTCGCTGACGAAGTCGAGTAGCGCCGTCGCCGCTTCACGCTTCAGGTTGAACTTCCCGTCGAGCGATAGGTCGAACGTCAGCACCAACGCTCCGCCGGGTTTGAGCACGCGGCGAAACTCCGTGAGGATCGTGTCGTACCGGTCGGTGTGCTCGAGAACGCTGACGCACATGACCACATCAAGCGAGTCGCCTTCGAGCGGCAGGTCTTGAAGCATCGCCGGCTTGAACGAGACGCGCTCGTTGCCACGGGCCTCGTTGATCGCCGCGAACATCGGGATGTAGCTCTCGTCGTTGTCGACCGCGAGGACTTCGGCACCGTCGAGGTTGTCGATGAGCATGTACGGCAGGTACGTCACGCCGCTGCCGGCGTCGAGGATCTTCAGGTCCGTTCGCCCGATCGACTCGGCATACTCCATCACGCGACTGCCGGCGAAAGGGTACTCCCAACGCCGCGACCACATCTTGAAAGGGTGTTGGCCCCAGTAGTCGCCGTAGTCCTTGAGCGCGGGGCCGTGTTTGTCGAGAAACGCCTGGTTGGAGGCGGTGTGGGCGTCGTAGAGCGGCGAGCGCTGAAGCTCGGCGAGGCCGTCGAGGGTCGGGATGCCGGTTGCGAGGTGCATGAGAAAAAGAGGTGCGGTCCTGCCGCGCGCCCATGACACGCCCACGGGCTGGCGAAGTCAAACTTTAGCCGAGGTGAGGCCGTTACTCCTCGCGGCGTACCGGACGGGCGAGATACCACTCGGTTTCGCCGACGGTCAGATCGAGCCACTGTACCGGCTCGGTGGCCACGATCGGCGCGTCACGTTGGCTGTTGTCGAGAAGGCGGGTGAGTCGCCGGTCGGTTTCGCGATACGCGCTGGCGGGGAACACGCACCAATCGGGCTCGATATCGGAGAAGATCGCAAGGGCCTGCTTGTCGCCGCCGGTGCCGTAGAACTGCGGGTCACCGATGACGGTCCGCCGGGCGAAATACGAAAGCACGCGCGGTCCGGGAGCAATGACGATGTCGTCGGGGTCGGTGTGCGCGGCGACAACACCGGCCGCTTCGATCATGGGTAAGTACTTTCCTTCGGCGTAGTTGTTCAAGAAGTCGGGTTGGCGTTGTTCCCAGATCAGATTCACGATCGACGCCGCGTTGGTCAGCGGTACCAACAGGATCACCAGGCACATCGCGAAGCCGGCGAAGTTCGGCGGAAGTTTCCGCTCCCACTTTCGCCCGCCCGGACTCCGCAGCCAGCGGTCGGTCCAGTGCCACACCTGCTGGGCGAACAGCACCCATCCGAGCCAGAGGACCGGCAGGATCATGAGGTAGTACCGCGGTGCCGCGCTAAGCACGACCGTCGTTCCGATCAGCAGCCAGGCGGTGACCCCCCAAAGCGGAACACGCCGGGTGACCATGACCAGCCCCACGAGCAACGGCGCGGCCCAGATCAGGCCAAAGGGGCTCATCGGTTCGCCGAAGAATCCGTGCGGCAGTTGCCGACCGAATACGTGCATGACGTTGCCGAGGATTCCGCCGTCGAGCTCGCCGACCGCTTCGACGGCCCGCATCTCGTATCCTCCGTTGAGCACGTTGAAGCCGGTGAACCTCGGATCGAGGATGATCAGCGACACCCCGACGATCGCGACCAGCGCCACCACGCTCGCATGGATGAGACGGTTCGGGCCGGCGATCGCCTTCCATGTACTCACGATCAGCCACGCGCCGGCGAGTACCCAAAACGTCGGCCGCATCGAAGCCGCGAAAGCCAGTCCGAGTACCAGCAACACGCCGCCGGTGACGCGTTGACCGGGTCGTTGGAACCTCTCCCAACCCCACCACGCGGCAACAACGCCCAGCAAGAACGGCACGTCGGTAAGAATCTCCTGCGTGTGCAGCAGGAGTTCACCGTTGAGCGCCATCCCGAACGTCACACACGCCGCGACCCATGGCTCGAAGTTGGTACGGATCAGCTTGTACGTCAGCACAAGCACGCCGATGGCCATCAGATTGATTAGCAGCACGGGCGGCAGATCTGCCTCGCCGAAGATGGACTGGACGCCCGCGAGCGACATCGGCAGGCCCGGAAACACGTGCGTCTCGGGCAGCATTCCGTGCCGGTATGTTCCGGTCTCGACGATCGACCGGGCGACGACGCGATAAAGCGCGGTGTCGGAACCGATTCGCCATTGCCCGTTGAATGCCGCCAGCCAGATCGGTAGCAGCACCAGCGTCGCAACGATCATGTGGCGTGGGAGCCAGTCGGTGAAATCGCTGCCGGGTGTTCGTTCGGCTGCGCCGGGATCGGTGGGGGTGTCGTTGTCTCGGGGTTCTGTCGGCGGATGTTCCGGCTGCTCGCTTATGCCGCTCTTGTCCCGATTGCTGCTTGGAGTTTCGACCGGAGAACCCACCGGGACGTCGGCTCGGACGTCCTTGAGGGCGGTGAAGTCGGGTTGTCGCGCAGCGTGTTGCACCACTTGCACTCGCATTGTCCGTCCCTTGGCTCGGAATCAACCCCGACCGATGTTTTCCTGACACGATCGTCCCGGTGATGATCGCCTTTGCTGCCCAACGCATCGCGTGACCCGACCGGACCGGCGGTCACGAAATCACCCGTTACTTCCCGACCATTGACGGTAAGCGGGCAATGGCTGTCCCGGTCGCGCGCTTTGACGTGCAGCGGACAACCACAGCCGGCCGCCGTCGTCGACCGCGGGGTGAGGCGCTCCCAAACCGGCACGCCGCAGTAGAAGACGCCACCACGTGCCGAACGTAACGGACACTTTTCACAAACCGCGAGCTTCTCGGCAAATCGCGGATCGCCATGGCCACGCCATTGACGCCAACGGGCGCGCATGTGCAGGTAAGCCGCCTTCGCGAGCATGTCGGAGTTATCGGACTACCGCCGTGTTCGTCGCCATCCCGTTTGGGTCTTGCCGTTCCGGCGGTGAACTTTTCTCCTAACCTCGGGGTGTGCTCCCAAACACCGCCGTCATCGGGGCCGGCCTCGCCGGATTGACCTTCGCCAACCGCTTCGTGGCCCACGGCGGCAGTGTCAGTGTCTTCGACAAGGGGCGCGGCCCGGGCGGACGCACCAGCCAACGCCGCGTCGATGTCGACCATGACGGCGACGTGAGCCTGCGTCGTTTCCACCACGGGGCACAGTACTTCACCGCGTCCTCGAACGCTTTCGCCCAAGCATTGGAAATCTGGCAGGAGCGTGGCTTGGTTGCGCCCTACATCGGCAAGGTCGCCCGCATTCGCAACGGCGAAGTCGTCGACGCACCCGAGCGCCGTCGGTACGTCGGCACGCCCGGCATGAACGAGCCGGCCAAGTATCTCGCCACCAACATCGACGTTCGCACCCGTCGCAAGCTCATCAAGCTCGAACGCCGTGCCGGTGAGAAGAGCGATCGCTGGTACCTGCATTTCGAGAACGGGCGTTGCGTCGGCGGCTTCGATCTGGTCGTCTTCACCAGCCCGCCGGTGCAGACCGTCGAGCTACTCGAGGACCACCCGATCGCCGCGCCGGTGGTGGAAAAGCTCGGCGAGGTTCACCTTCGGCCGCAATGGGCGGGGATGTTCGCCTACGCCGGCGAACCGGACGTCCCGTTCGATGCCGCCATGGTCGAAACCCACCCGATCGCGGGCTGGCTCATGGCCACCCCCGGCCGTCGTGATGCGTGGACGTTGCTCGCGAGTCACGAATGGTCCGAGGCCAACCTCGAACGCGACAAAGCCGACGTCGCCAACGATCTCGCCGCTGCCGCCAAGGACCTGCTCGGGCTTAATCCGATCTACAAGGCCGCGCACCGCTGGCGATACAGCCGTTGCGACAAACCGTTGGGCGAGCCGTTCGTGTTCGACGAAGCCGCCGGCCTCGCCGCCTGCGGCGACTGGTGCCTCGGCGACAAAGCCGAACACGCCCACCTCAGCGGTCGAGCACTAGCCGACCACGTGGACGGTCAGCCGGCGCTTTGAGGATGCCCGCCGTCTCCTCGTCCCCGAACAGCGAATCCGGACCATTGGCGAACAGTCCGCGGAAACCTGCGGCAGGCGGCAAGCTCGTTCCGAAGTTGCGGACCAGTGCGATCGCATCGAACAGGTCGACATCCCCGTCATAGTCCAGATCGCCATCGCTGTAGAGCGGATCGTCAGTCCGCCCAAAGTTCCGCTGAAGCGTGATTGCATCGAACAGATCGACATCGAGATCTCCGTCGAGATCGGCAGCCTGGAAGGTGAAGTTGAGTACCGCCGGCTCGTCGGCCACGCCGGTGAGCGTCGCCAGGTAACGACCAGACGGCAGGGGAGCGTTGCCCCCGTTGGGGGCATAGGTAAATCGGATCGAGTTGCCGCGGACGGTCGCAACGAAGTTGTTGGCGTCAAGGGGATTGCCCGCCATGTTGACGATCGAAAGCGATGCCGCGTCGGCCGTGATCGGCTGGTCGAACTCGAAGTTCAATACCGCTGACTGCTCCGCGTCGAAGTTGCTTTGTACGAGTTGCGGTGCTTGGCCGAGTTCCACGGCGAATGTGGCGAACTTGCCATCGATCCTGCCCGCCACCGCCACGCGCCCTCCACCGACCGGCAACAAACGAATGCCGCTAATGTTGGTGCCGGTCTCAAGTTCCTCGACAACGCCGGTTGCGTCGATCCGAACCAGAACCGACTGGTCGTCGCCGGTGGAGCGGTTGACCAACACGAGCAGTTCGCCCGGTGCCTCGCTCGCATCATCGAAGAGAACCGCGTCCCTCAGGCTATCGGAGGCGTCGGACGTGGTTACGACGAGCGTGCCGTTGGTACCGTAGCTTGGATCGAGGTCACCGGAGGTGTCGAACTTCGACACGATGATCTGTTTATCGAACGTTGCCGTGTCGGTGCCATTGCCGACGGCGTAGATGCCCGAACTGTCGGCGAGTAACCGTGCGATGCCCTCGTCGTCGCTACCCGGCTGATCGAGCAAGAGCACTCCACTGTCGCCGAAACTGGCGAAATCGCCGGTCGGCGTGAGTTTGATGACGATTCGTGCCCGTGTTCCGCCGTCGAGGTTGACCCGACCGCCGAGTAGTACGTTCCCGTGGTCCAGTGCGAGCACTTCGGTGAACACGGGATTGCTGCCGGGCAATGCGAGCACGGTGGGGCCGAGAAGAACCGTTCCATCCGCCCCGATTCGTGCGACATATGCGCGACTCGGATTCCCGTCGACGCTGGTGTCGCGACCGGTTCCGACCGCGAAAATACTACCGTCGGAAAGAACATCGAGTCGAATCAAGTTCGGAATGACAAGATCGGTCGACAAGCTGACCGTGCCGTCGGTGCCGAACGACGGGTCGGGGGTCCCATCGGCGAGGAAGCGGGACACGACCGGGATATCGGTGGATTGGCCGTCAGGTGTGAACGGGCCGCGCGACTGGCCGCCGGTGACGACCCGATTCAACGCATCGACTTCGATATCGAAGAACGTGGGCACAGACCCGGTACCTGCGCTGAGTGTCAGGCCATCGCCGTCGAAAGTCGTATCGGGCAATCCGGTGTCGGTGAACCGGGCGACAGGGGCGGTACCGAACGCGTTGATGAAGCTCCCCGTCAGGACCGGACGTCCGTTGGAATCGACAGCCGCGCCGAGGACCGAGGACGTTTGCACGCCATCGAAGAACGTGATCGGGTCGGCGTCAACACCGCCGACCGGCGAGACCTCGCCGGTGATGAGTCCGGAAACAAACGTGTCGAACTTCGGGTAGGCCGACGTGGCAAAGTGCGCTTGCCCCACGTCGTCGAGGAAGAACAGGACACGGGACAGCGGGACGCGTGTTTCATCCACGATGGTCACGAGCCCGGCATCGCCGAAGTTAACAGTGTCGATTCCGCCGAACGCGTTGACCCGAACCATGAGCGACGTTGACTCGAGCTGGTTGTCGGGAATCCGCAGGCCACCGAGGAGCACCCCATCTCCCGGCGTGATGGCGATGTCAGTCACATCGAGCCCTTCGAACAGCACGACCCCGTCACCGGAAAAGTTCGGGTCGGGCGTGCCATTCATCAGCAGTCGCACCACGACCGTGTCGTCCCGCGCCGGGTCGGCGAAGAAACCGTCGTCCCGATTGTCGCCGGCGACGACGATCGACGTCTGCCCGGTGAAATCGACGTCGACGATTTCGATCTGTTCGAGGATGAAGTCCGGCGTGCCGAACTCATAGATTCCCGAACTTGCGAAGGTCGTATCGAGCGTGCCGTCGGTGTTGAAACGTCGCACCTGACCCATGTCGTCGGTCGATTGGATGAAGGTGCGTTTCTCGCCGGCGACGAGAATCTTCCCGTCATCCTGAACTGCCGCGTCGAACGACTGAAAGCGCGCCGAGTCGATCACATCGGCAACGACGTAGCCGTCATCGCCGAAGTCGGTGTCGACGGTCCCGTCGGCATTAATCTTGGCAAGCCCGTTATAGGTGACCAGCAAGAACCCACCGTCGGACAGGGGTTCGACGTCCTGGTTCTGTCCGGTCAGTTCGGAGTCCGGATCGAAGAACGGCCCCAGGAGCGTCCCGTCAGCGGCGAGCCGAACCAACGCCGGCTGGCTGTCGTCGTTGCTCGCGCTCGGCATGGCGATGAACGTGCCGTCTGCTTGCGGAAGTACTTTACCGAAGGGCAGAAGGTCATAGCGCTGCTCGCCGCCGGTGCCGAAGTTCAGGTTTGGCGAACCGTCAGCAAGGCGGCGCAGCACGATCCCCTCGCCGATGGAACTGTTGAGCCGCCCGGTGATGAGCGTTCCGCCGTCGGGCAGCGGCGTCAGCCCTGTGACGCTGATGTCATTAGGCGCGAATGCCTGAATCGTGCCCACGCCATCCGGGACGTCCGGATCACCCTGACCCCAATCCAGGTCAAGCGTCGCGGCGGAGAGGAGCTTGCGCGCCTCGAGCGTCTCACATCGTGCGACCCGGTCGGCCGCCTTCTTCAGTTGTTGCATCGTTCTTGACCCTTGAAATGAAAACCGCCGACCAACAGATCGCCGGACAAATCGACGGTAATCGCTGCCCAGTCTCTGGCAAGAGGGATCGACACCGTTGGCGCCATGTTGGTCACGTTGTCGCAGCGGTTATGCTGATCGGGATGTCCGTTCGGCCCAACGTTCTTTGGCTTATGTGCGATCAGTTGCGTGGGCAGGTGCTGGGTGATGATCCGAACGCGGTGACGCCGAATCTGGGTCGGTTGGCTCAGCGTGGGCGAACATTTACCTCGTGCTTTACGCACTATCCGATCTGCACGCCGGCGCGAGGGGGGATCGTGACCGGGATGCACGCACATGCCAACGGGTGTCGGGTGCAGGGTGATTTGTTGCCGCCGTGGAACCGGACGATCGCGCACCACTTCAACGACGCCGGGTATCGCACGGGTTGGGTGGGCAAATGGCATCTGGGCAGCGTGTCGGGCGTGGACGGTTGGCAAGCCGGGGCGGACTACTGGGTGCATCCGCACCTGCGGGGCGGCTTCGCCGACTGGATCGGCTTCGAGGCGTCCAACCACTACTACCGAACGCGCTACAGCGTCGGCGACGAAATGTGGCCGCCACGCGAGCTGCACGGTTTCCAAACCGACGCCCTGACCGACCTGTTCCTCGAACACCTGCGGACCCTCGGCGACGAGCCGTGGTTCCAGGTGCTGAGTCTCGAGGCCCCGCACCCCGGCATGGATGAACACGGCGTCTACCGCCACCCCGCGCCGCTGCTGTGGGAGGCTATGTTTGACCCGGATGCGTTGGAGCTGCGTGGCAACGTCCCGCCCGAGACCGAGCCGGCGGCGCGCAAGATGCTCGCGGGTTACTACGCCCAGATCGCGAACCTCGACCACAACATCGGCCGGGTGCTCGACGCGATCGACGACGACACGATCGTCGTGTTCTTCAGCGACCACGGCGAGATGGGCGGCAGCCATGGCCGGTTCGAGAAGTCGTGCGTGTATGACGAAGCGTTGCGGGTGCCGTTGATCATTCGCGCTCCCGGCCTTACGCCCGGACCGCGGACCGAGTTGGCGAGCCTCCTCGACGTCGTCCCGACCACCTGCGGGCTTGCCGGCGTCGACTGCCCCGAGGTTCACGGCATCGACCTCAACGCCGACACGCGCGACCACGTCCTGGTCCAATGGCTCGGCAAAGCGCTGGTCGGCATCGGCGACTTCGAGTTCCGCGCCATCCGCACCGCCACGCACACCTACGCCCAGAGCAACGTCCCCGAGCACCGCGCGCTCTTCGACAACGTCGCCGACCCGCTGCAGTTGAAGAACCGATACGGTGAGTCGACCGAGTTGGCCGAGCACCTGCGCGAAGCGTGTGCGGCGGTGGGCGACAGTTGGGGTTGAAATGCCGGACGACGGGTCGGTCCTAGACTCCGCCCTTGCAGCGTCCGACCGTCGATCTCGAGTACGAACAGCAGCCGGCGCGGGTCAAACTCGACAAGCGGGCGATGGCGACGCTGTTTGCCGTGACGCTCTCGGGGCACATCGGCTTCGGCATCATTATCCCGCAGTTGCCGTTGTTCGCCGAGCGGTATTGGGACAGCGGCTTTGGCGTCGGGTTGTTGTTCTCGGTGTATTCGATCTGCCAGTTGATCGCGTCACCGTTGCTCGGGGCGCTCTCGGACAAGATCGGGCGGCGGCCGGTGCTGATCGTCTCGCAACTCGGTTCGTGCGCGGGGTACGTGCTGCTCGGTTGGGCGCTGCTGACCGAGTGGTCGGTGCCGATCTACGGGTATTGGGTCATCTTCCTCTCGCGGATCATCGACGGGTTCACGGCGGGCAACGTCGGGGCGGCCCAGGCGTACATCGCCGACGTCTCGCGCGGCGATCCGGGGGCGCGTAGTCGTGCGCTCGGGCTCATCGGCGCGAGCTTCGGCATCGGGTTCGTCATCGGCCCGGCGTTGGGCGGATTGCTCAGCCAGTGGGTCGCCGTGAGCGCACCGGCGTTCGCGGCGGCAGGGTTCACGTTCGGCTCGGCGATCCTCGCCGCGGCTGTCCTGCGCGAGCCGGCCAAGCACGTCGACTCAGACAACAGCCTCTCGTTCAAGTCGGTGACGCGGGTGCTGTCGGATCGCTCGACCGGGCCACTGATCGGTGCGTGGTTCACGGCGATGCTCGCATTCGTGATGGTCGAGCCGGTGGCGTCGTTGCTGCTGGCGGATGAGCGTGCGTTCGGGTTCAGCGAGGCACAGGTCGGCTATTTCTTCGGCCTCGTGGGCCTAGTGATCGTGCTGATCCAGGGCGGACTCATCGGGCGCTTGGTCGACGCGTTCGGCGAGTGGAACCTGATCATCGCCGGGCCGGCGATCGTGATTCTCGGCCTGCTCGCCTACACCGGCACGACCGCACTGCCGGTGCTCTGGTTGCTCGGCGTCGCCGGTGTTTGCGGGGCGACCGGGCGGTCGATCCACACCGTTGCCAGTGCCGGCCTGCTCAGCCGCTACGCCGACGACGCCCGCCAGGGCACCGCCTACGGCGTCTACAACGGCGCGGCGAGTCTCGCCCGCGTCATCGGCCCGCTCATCGCCGGTGCCGCGTTCGACCTGGCCATGTTCGCCCCGTTCGTGATCGCGATAGCCGTGATGGTCGTTGCGCTCGCATGGTTGCTCATTCTCCGCACTCGCATGCGCAGCCTCCCCGAACCGGCCACCCCCGAGCCGGTCGCGGCGTGAGTTCTTGTGGTGTGCCCGGCCGAGTCTGTTCGCTACCATCGTTCCTTGACCGTCGCAGTCCCACGATTTGATTTCCAGCAGGAGCCCCACGATGTCCAGTGCAGCAGGCAGTGTCGCCGGCGTTTCGATTGACGAACTCGAGAAAACCTCCGCCGGCATTGATCGCGGGGCTGACGTGCAAGAGGTACATGTCGAGGAGCATTCCTCACGCCGCTACACGCTGGAGAAGTTCCTCAAGACCTCCATCAAGCTCGGTGCCTCCGACATCCACCTGCAGACCGGCAGCACGCCGATGATGCGCATCGACGGCCGCGCTCGCTTCCTCGACGTCGACGAGATGGAAAACGACTTGATGGAGCAGTATGTCAAGCAGCTGGTCACCGAGGAAGAGAAGATCAAGAACCTGCACGAGCTCGGCTCTTGCGACACGAGCTACGCCTTGCCCGACGGGACGGCCCGCTTCCGCGTGGCGACCTTTCACAGTCGCGGCGAGCTCGCGATCGTCATGCGGCGGATCGTGACAAAGATCCCCAACTTCGAGGACCTGAACCTTCCGTCGCAGATCGAGAATCTCTCCGACGTCCACCGCGGCTTGATCCTCGTCTCGGGCACGACCGGCTCGGGTAAGTCGACGTCCCTCGCGGCGGTCATCGGCAAGATCAACCGCACCCGCAACGAACGCATCATCACCGTCGAAGACCCGATCGAGTTCCAGCACGAGGACAAGAAATCACTCGTGTCCCAGGTCGAGGTTGGCTCCGACACCGAGAGCTATGGCCATGCGCTTCGTGCCGCGATGCGTCAGGACCCAGACGTGCTGCTTGTGGGTGAGATCCGTGACACGTTCAGCCTGTCGACCGCGCTGCGGGCGGCGGACACCGGTCACCTCGTCTTCACCACCGTCCACGCGACCAACGCGCCAATGACGATCGAGCGTGTGGTGTCGCTCTTCGACCCGAACCAACGCGAGCTGATGCAGACGCAGCTCGCGACGAACCTCGTGTCGGTGGTGTGTCAGCGCCTCGCCAAGCGGCGCGACGGCAAGGGTCGCGTGCCGGTCGTCGAGATCATGCAGGCGACGCCGCTGGTGCGCAAGTACATTCTCGAAGGCGAGTTCGAGAAGCTCAAGGGCACGGTCGGCAACAAGGAAGCCGGCAGCCAGAGCTTCGACCAACACCTCACCGAGTTGTTCCAGAAGCAGATCATCGACGTCAACGAAGCCAAGCGTCTGGCCAGCAACGTCGACGCATTGAACATGGCCCTACGCGGCATCGGCAACAGCGACACGCGGTTGCGATGACACAACATCAATCGACTGGCAGCGGCACGTCGGCGCCTTGGGTTTGCTCGGCGCGGTAGGCGTCGAGGCGTTCGCGCAAGTCGTCGTCGGTGCCCGCGAGGATGGCGGCGGCGAACAGGGCGGCGTTGGTCGCGCCGGCGCGGCCGATGGCGAGGGTGCCGACTGGGATGCCTGCGGGCATTTGCACGATGCTCAGCAGCGAGTCCATGCCCGAGAGTGCTTTGGATTGCACTGGCACGCCGAGCACCGGGACCGACGTCATCGCCGCGAGCATGCCGGGCAGGTGGGCCGCGCCGCCGGCACCGGCGATGATGACCTGGATACCGCGCCCGCGTGCAGACTCGGCGTAATCGTAAAGCTTCTTCGGCGTGCGGTGGGCGCTGACGACCTGGCACTCGTGCGGCACGTCGAGCTTGTTGAGGGTTTCGTGGGCGTGGGCCATCGTGTCCCAGTCGGACTTGCTGCCCATGACGATGCCGACGCGGGGGGATTGCATGCCCGCAGGTTAGCCGGTGGCGACGGCGTCCGCGATGGCCGCGACCACGGCATTGGCGGTGGCCTGCGGATCGGTGCCGGCGGCGCTGACGGTGTGCGTGGCGAACTTGGCGTACAGCGGGGTCCGCTCGGCGTAAAGTGCGGGCAGGCCGCCCTCGTTGCCGGCGACGCCGCGCGCCGCCAGGTCGCCCAGCCGCGGGGTGAGTTCGTCGAGCGAGAGTTCGAGATACACCACCGGCCCGAGCCGGGTCAGGTGTGCCATGGCATCGGCGCGGTAGATCACGCTTCCGCCCGGCGCGATGATCGCCGATGTCGGCCGCAGCGATCGCACCGCGTCGGCCTCGGCGTCGAGAAACGTCTCTCGGCCGAGTTGCTTGAGGATGTCGCCCAGCGGCGTGTCGTCGTGACGCTGCTTGATGACCGTGTCGACGTCGATCAGCGGCATGTCGAACCGGTCGGTGAGGATGCCGGCGATGGTCGACTTCCCGCTGCCGGGCATGCCGATCAGGGACAGAACTTTGGGCAGGGCCATCCCGAAAGTGTAGCCGGCGGCGTGACTACCCTGTCGGACGATGAGCACAAGTCAGACGAGCACGGACAAACTGCGTTGGGGAATTCTTGCGACCGGCAACATCGCCAAAGCCTTCGCCGGACACTTGCCCAAGTCCGACACGGGCGTCCTCACCGCGGTTGCGAGCCGATCGCTCGAGAAGGCCGAAGCGTTCGCCAAGGAGTTCGGCGACGGCGTTCAGGCTTTCGGTTCCTACGAAGCGCTGCTCGAGTCCGATGCGTGCGACGCGGTCTACATCGCGACCCCGCACAACTCGCACCTGGAGTTCGGGCTCAAGACGATTGCCAGCGGTAAGCATGTGCTCTGCGAAAAACCTCTTACGCCCAACCACGGCGACTCGATGCGGTTGGTCGATGCGGCCGAGCAGGCGGGCGTGACGCTGGTGGAAGCGTTCATGTACCGCTGCCATCCGCTGGTCGAAAAGCTCGTGGACCTCATTCGTGGCGGGGAGATCGGCGACGTGCAGGTCATCGACGCGGCGTTCAGCTTTCGCGGGCCGAGCGATCCGACGCACCGCCTGATGAACCCCGACCTCGCCGGCGGTGGCATCCTCGACGTCGGGGCGTACACCGTGTCGATCTCCCGGCTCATCGCCGGCGTGGCGAACGACAAGCCTTTTGCCGACCCGGTCGACGTGCAGGGGTTCGGTCACATCGGCGCGAGCGGCGTCGACGAGTACGCCATCGGTATGCTGAAGTTCGATGGCGGCGACAAGCCTGACATCCTCGCGCAGCTCCGCACCGGCGTGCGCATGGCCGGCCGCAACGGCGTGCGCATCCAAGGCACTCACGGTTGGATTCACCTCGACAACCCGTTCATCCCCGCCCGCGACGGCGGCACCGAAACGATCATCGTCCACACCAAGGACGGCGAACGTGCCGTCGACGTGACCAGCACCAAGCCGCTCTACGCCCATGAGGCCGACATCTTCGCCGCAGCGATCGATAACGACGGCTGCCCGCCGCACCCGGCCCAATCAACCACCGACACGCTCGGCAACATGAAGACCCTCGACGCCTGGCGGCGCAAGATCGGCCTGAAGTACCCGTTCGAGCAAATCGACAACGTCGAGCCGACCACCGTCACACATGGCGACCGCATTCCGACCGGGAAGATCGTCGGGCTCGACAAGCCGATGACCCGGCTCGTGATGGGCGTCGACAACCAGCCGAGCTTCGCCGATGCCGCCGCGGTGTTCGACGTGTACTGGGCGATCGGTGGCAACGCGTTCGACACGGCCCACATCTACGGTCGGCAAAACTCGCTGCAACTAGGTGCGTGGATCAAAAGCCGCGGTGTCCGAGAAGACACCGTGCTCATCAGCAAAGGCGGACACACGCCGTTCTGTTATCCGAAGGACATCCGGCGACAGCTTGAGCAGCAGTTGGACTGGTTGCAAACCGACCACGCCGACATCTACATGCTCCACCGCGACAACGAAGACCTTCCCGTCGGTGAACTGGTCGACGTGCTGGACGAGTTGGCCGGAGAAGGGCGGATGACCGTGTATGGCGCGAGCAACTGGTCGCTTGACCGCGTGAAAGCGGCGAACGAGTACGCCGCGACGAATGGCCGGCGTCCGTTCCGCGTGGTGAGCAACAACCTCTCGCTGGCCGATCTGATCGTGCCGATGTGGGACGGTTGTCTCACCGCCAGGGGTGACGATTGGGCAAACTACCTCGCGGAGTCGGGCATCGCGAACCTTTCATGGAGCAGCCAAGCCCGCGGCTTCTTCGTGCCGGATCGCGATCTGGACGAACCGGAGTTGAAGCGTTGCTGGGTGAGCGAGGACAACCTCGAGCGTCGTCGGCGTGCGTTCGAACTGGCGGAGAAGAAGGGCGTGAGCCCGATCAACGTCGCCGCCGCCTGGGTGTTGGGCCGGCCGTTCGAGAGCTATGCCCTGATCGGCCCGCGCAACCTCCGCGAGCTACGCAGCAGCGTAACGGCGTTGGGCGTGACACTTACCGAAGCGGAGATGAAGTGGCTGGACTTGAATGACGAGTGACGAATTTCGCATGCTGTAAAGGCTGTTTCGTCATGCGGGGTTTTTCTCTCGTCGCATCGTCAATTTCATTCCGTCGGGTTGGAGTTGGTAGCGAACTTCATCCATGAGGCGGCGCAGGCACAGCAGGCCGAGGCCGCCGGGGGCGAACTGGTCCCGGACGTGGTCGGCGTTGGGGTCGGGCAGGTCGCCACTTCCCCAGTCGCGGATCACGGTTTGGAAGCGACTCTCATCGACATCGAGCGTGATCACGATCGGTTGGCCCGGGACGTTGTGATAGGCGTGGCGGATGACGTTGGCGAGGGCTTCGTTGATGCACAGGCCGATCTCGCCGACGGTCCGCTCGTCGTAGCCCGCCGCGCTGGCCATCGCCTCGGCGCGCTTGCGAACGCCGGCGATCGCCTTGGCGTTGCTTTCGATCTGCAGCTGCGCGTGCGTGTCTTCGAGGTCGCTCATCGGATCGGGTTCGGCTGGGTGGACGGCGTGAGTCCGAGGTGATCGCGCCAGCGTTCGAGCGCGGGGCGACGTTGCTCGGGAGGCCGCCAGTATTCGTAACCGAAATCGGCACCGGTCTGCTCACGCAGGACTTGGATCGCGGCGAGGCGGACGGCCGCATCCTCGTGGCTCAACGCGTCGAACAAAGCCGCGGCGTCGGCGTCGGTCGCCCGGGTGATCGCGGGAATCTTCCGAGACGGATCCTCGGCCTTGATCGACAGTTCGCCCCGCGGGAGACAGCCGGCAAAGAGCAAGAACAGCAGGGCGACGCGATGCACCCGTGCATCATGGGCGGAGCGTTTGCCGATGTCGAGCCGGTCGGAGAGGCACAACGCAAACACCCGCGTGAGGACTTCGTCGTCACGCGGGTGTTTGCAGCCACTGCGAGCAGGCTGTTCAAGCGTTGGCCGCTTCAGCGGCGGCCGCGGCGGCACGCTCTTGGGCTTCTTTCTCGGCTTCCTCGCGGGCCTTCTTCTCGGCCTCGTATTCTTCCATCGCGGCCTTGCTGTCCGGGTCAGGAGCGACGTACACGCGGATGGACTTCTTCAGGTCGTCGGCGAAGCGGATCTCCACGTCGTAGCGGCCGACCTCGTCGATGCGGCCCAGAAGGTTCACGTCCTCGGCCTCGATCGCGTAGTCCTGCGTCTTGAGTTCGGCGGCGACATCGCTCGCGGTCACCGAGCCGAACAGGTGGCCCATCTCGTTGGCCCGGCGCTCCAGCGCGATTTCCAAGCCTTCCATCTTCTCGAGCATCGCGGCCCGTTGTTCACGCAGCTCGGCTTCCTGGCGGAGCACTTCCTGACGCTTCTCCTCGACACGCTCAAGGTTCGTCTTGGTCGGTTGCACCGCGATGTGATGCGGGACGAGGTAGTTGCGGGCATAACCGGGCGACACTTCGACGACATCGCCGACCCGTCCGAGCGACTTGACGCTCTCGTTGAGCAGGAGCTTGACGGTTTTGGGCTGCTTCTTGATTTTCTTGGGCATGGGGATGGTCCTTTGTCCTTCGTCGCTTGTTTCTCGTCCCAGGTTTCTCACGGAGGGGCAAGAACGAACGGCCAAGAACTAAAACGGAATGTCGTCTTCGTTGAACTGCTGATCGTCGTCGTTGAACGGGGCGGGAGCGTCGTCCTGGGGCGGCTGTTGCTGGCGGGCGGGTTGTTGGCGAGAGGCGTAGCCGCCACCGTTGCCGCCCTGGTTTCCGCCTTGATTGCCACGGCCGTAGCCACCGCCTCCTCCGCCTCCACCACCGCCTTGGTTGTCGTCACGACCGCCTAGGAACTGGAAGTTGTCGATGATGACCTCGTGCTTGGACCGCTTTTGGCCCGACTGCTTGTCTTCCCATTGATCGAGGCGGAGCGAACCCTCAATGAAGATGGGGCGACCCTTGGACATGTACTGATTGATGATCTCGCCGGTCTTGCCGAAGGCCGTGCAGTCGATGAACAGGGTGCGTTCCTGCGTCTGCCCGTCCTTGGATTTCCAAGAGTCGTTGACGGCGAGTCCGAGCTTGCAGATCGCCATGTTGCTCTGGGTGTACCGCATCTCCGGATCCCGGGTGAGGTTGCCGATGAGCATGACCTTGTTCAGACTTGCCATGGAGACTCCGGTCCGAGGGAGATGGGTTTACTCGTCGCCGACCGTGGCGGCTTCCTGAGGCTGCTCGGCGTCGGCACCGTCGGAGTTGCTGTCGCCATCGGCCGGGGCACCTTCGGTCGGGCGGGGGCGGCGACGCTCTTCGGAGGCCGGCTCGTACTTCTGGGCCTCGACGGCTTCCATTTCCTCGACCGTCAGGTGCGACGCGTCGACGATCAGCAACCGGAGCACGTCCGAGCCGAGGTTCACGTCACGCGTGATCGCGGCAACCGAACTCGGCTCGCCCTTGTAGTAGCACAGCATGTACAAACCACGCTTGTTCTTCTTGATCTCGTAAGCCAAGCGGCGTTCGTCGAACTTCTTGAGGACGAGGATTTCGCCGCCATGCTTGGTCACCAGCTCGGTGACGATCTTCATGGCGTTGTCGAGGTTCGCGCCGGCGGCGGTTCCGAAGAGGAACATCGCTTCGTACTGGCGCAGTTCGGTTGCAGTGGCTGACATGAGTGGGAAGCTCCGTGGAAGCGGAAAAGGGGTTTCGCTGCCGATCGTCCCGTCGATCGGCGGAGGGGTTTCGATTGTCGGGTCAGCAGTCTAGGCGCGGCCGAATGGGGAAGTCGACAACCCGCGGGCATGGCCACTTGAGTGGCCATGCCGGGCCGCGATCACTTCGCGTTGTAAACCGACATCGTCTTCTCCAAGCCCACGTCCGCCCAGCTCACGCACGCCGCGGCGGCCTTGACGACGGCCTCGTCCATGGCGGCTTTCTGCTCTTTCGTCGGCTTTCCAAGCACGTAATCCGACTGCACGAACCCGGCGGGCGGGCGGTCCACGCCGATCCGTAGGCGGGGATACGCCTTGGTGCCGAGCTTGGCCTGGATGTCCCGCAGACCGTTGTGGCCGCCGTGGGAGCCCTCGGCCCCGAGCTTGATCCGGCCGGTGGGTATCTGCATCTCGTCGACCACCACCACGAGATCGGCCGGCTCGAGCTTGTAAAAGCGAAGCGCTGCCCCGACCGCGTCACCGCTGCGGTTCATGTACGTCATCGGCTTGAGCAACAACAGCTTGCACATGCCGCCGGCAGTATCGACCGTCGTGTCGGCGATGAGCCCGTTGAACTTCGTCTTGGCCATCCGGTCGAAATCGCCGAAGCCGAGCCGCTCGCAGAGGGAGTCGATCGCCCAGAAGCCGACGTTGTGTCGGGTCTTGGCGTACTCCGGCCCAGGATTGCCGAGGCCGACGACGAGCTTGGTGGTCATGGCCGGCAACTCCCGCGTTTTAGGCACCTGCTCCGGTGGCAATCGCTTCGAGCTGAAGATTCGCGACCACATGCGGCGAGTTTAGGGCAGACGCACTCGGCTCAAGTCGTATGCCAAAGCGAATATGCAAGAATAGTATTTTCGATGTGTTAATTTTCTTGTTATGTACGCGCGCGTGCCTAGGAAATTCTGAGTCTGGGTTTTTGTCACGGACGGGCACGCAAATCTCGCAAACAGGCAGATGAAGTACCGAAGGAACTGCGGTACGGTCGTTAGCGGCCGGAGAAGCCTCACGGAATCATTTCCCAAAATCAATGGCGCATTTTACACACAGTATCTTTACTTCTAAGAGTCCGAGCCACCGAGGGTGTTTGAAGCAGTCGTGATCAGGCACGAGCGAAGATGACTTACACGCCCGACCCCGTTGGCGTTCCAGCGGGATATTCCCAACGCTGAGATGCATCTACTGAGTGTTGGACACTTTGCGATCGAAACTCATAGTGGCGAAGATACGCGATTGCCTTGAGCGCGAGCTGAAGTACTAGCTTGCCCGAATACCTCGTAATCTACCTTGCCCAAGCAGTCCCGTCCTGCGGTGGCAACTCACACACCTGACGGGAAAAACATCTACTTCCCGGAGTTTTTTCGATGAACAAGATTCTTTGCACGAGCGTGATCCTAGCAGGACTGACGATTGGTTATGGCACGGTTGCCACCGCAGAACCCACTACCCAACCCGCGGCGGAGTCGACCGAGGCCGTGAACACCGACAAGACCGGTGTGGCTATCAACGGCTACGACCCTGTTGCTTATTCCGAAATGGGCGAGCCGAAGAAAGGCAATTTCCAAATCGCCTCTACTCATGACGGAGCAACTTACTGGTTCGTCAGTGAGAAACACAAAGCCCTCTTTGACGCGGATCCGGAAAAGTATCTCCCGCAGTATGGCGGTTATTGCGCTTATGGCGTGGCGATCGGTCGCAAGTTCAATGCCGACCCCCACACTTGGGCGATCATTGACGGCAAGCTGTATCTGAATCTCAATGACCAAATCGCCGAGGTATTCAATTAGCATCAGGCCGGCCATCTTGCGGCGGCTGAAGAAAACTGGCCGAATATTCGCGAAGTGCCTGCTGCAGAGATCGAATAGCAACACGGACCGATGTGATATCAGTCAATCGAAACACCCCGGCCGGATAGGCCGGGGTGTTTCGATTAATCGCCCGTTTTGCTGTTCGCTTGGCATCGTTTGGGCAGCACCAGCGACCTGCCTATACCTCGACGAACTCATACATCTCTTCATCCATACTGCCGGCGGGCATCGGCAGGTCGTGCTCGGGCTTGGCGATGTGCAGGTTGTTGAACGCGTCGTCGTGCTCGGCGAGTTCGGTGCGGATCGCGGCGGCGTCGTACTTGCCGTCGCGGTTGAGCATGTCGAGCAGCACGTCGCCGTCGACCTTCGCACCGGCGGGCGGGGCGATGGCGGGCTCGAAGGGTTGGATGAGCCCGGCGTGGTTCTCCCAGCAGCCGGCCTTCTCGCACCACGCCGCACTCGGGATCAGGATGTCGGCCCGGCGGGTCAGCGCGTTGGGCAGGATGTCGAGCACGACCGTGAACGGCTTGTCCAGCACGCCGGCCAGCTCGGCACCGATCCAGTCGGAGAGGTAGCCACCGACAACCACGCCGGCCTTGTAGTCGTCACCGCTGCGTTTGATGAACTCGTCCCAAGCGAGGCGGTTGCCGCCGAGGATGTTCATGACGCGCTCGATGCCCTTTCGATTCGGCACCTTCTCGGCGTGGATGCGGAAGGTCTCTTCCTTGGTCAGCGCGTTGTGGAAGACGTGATCGCCCTGCGGGTCGACCGGGGCCGGGCCCATGACGAGCGTCGCGTCGGGGTCGATGCCGCAGAGGTAGGTGCCGAGCAGGTACGCCTCTTCGCAGGTCATCATCGGCGACAGGACGCCGAACAAGCCGGAGCCGATTTCCTTGAGCTTGAGCTCGGCGGCGTCGACGGCGGTCTCGATGTGGACGGGCGTGGGGATGTTGGTTTCGTCGGGCGCGTGGGCTTCGACGAGGCGGTCGTCGCTGAAGGGGGCCTTGTAGCTGTGACGCGTGTCGTCGCTGATCCACCAGTCGTTGACGTCGGGGTTGAAGCGCGGCTTGACGCGGTAGATGACGCCGTCGTTGTGCTGGAGGTAAATGTTCTCGCCGCCGGCGTCGACGGGGCTGATGCTCGGGCTGCTCTTGAGCATCCAGACGCGTTGCTTGAACAGGAAGTCGCGATCGAGCAACGCACCGACGGGGCAGAGGTCGACGACGTTGACCGACAGTTTGTTGTTGAGCGGCTTGCCGGGGAAGATGTCGATCTGCTCGGTGTGGCCGCGGCCGTTGACGTAGAGCTCCGACGTCCCGGCGATCTCGCGGGTGAAGCGGACGCAGCGGGTACACATGATGCAGCGGTCGCCGTAGAGCAGGACGTTGTCGCCGACAATCTTCTTGGGCTGCTTGGCCTTGTCTTCCTCGAAGCGCGAGCCGGATCGGCCGTACTCGTAGGAGTAGTCCTGCAGCAGACACTCACCCGCCTGGTCACACACCGGGCAGTCCAGCGGGTGGTTCACCAGCAGGTACTCCATGACCGACTTCTGGTTGGCCACCGACCGCGGCGATTGCGTGTGAACGACCATCCCCTCACGCACCGGCGTCTGGCACGTCGGCACCAGCTTCGGAATGCCCTCGACTTCCGCGAGGCAGATCCGGCACGACGCCACGATCGTGAGCCCCGGGTGATAGCAGTAGTGCGGCAGCTCGATGCCATGGTCGAGGCACGCCTGAAGAATCATCTGCCCGTCCTGGGCCTCGATCTGTTTACCGTCAACGGTGATGCTGGGCATTGCGAGAGCATGATAGGGAGTCGGGCGTGAGATTCACGGCGATCAGTTTCAAAGGACGCGGGGGGCAGCCTGGGTGGGTGTTGTTATGCTGTCGCTTATGTCAGGGGCCAGCGGTGACATCTTTCTGAGTTGTGTATCGAGAGAGTTCCACCGCGCCAGGCCCGATGATCCGACTTCCGAACCCTCCTGCGGCTCGTACCGGACGCTCCTCGACAAGCAACTGAAGATGCGCGGCGCTGACGCGGATTTTCAGGAGCAGTTCGTCGATGGCCCCAGTTCGACGCTCGAACTCCTCGATGAGAAGATTCAGCGCTGCAAGGCGGTAGTCCACCTGATCGGAGACGCAACCGGTGCGTGTCCGACCGCTGACGAGGTAAGTGTGTTGCGTCAGAAATACCCGACGCTGCTCGACGCGCGGACCGAGCTTCGGGCCGCACTGGATGCGGCCGGTTGGGAAAACATCAGCTATACCCAGTGGGAGGCGTACCTTGCCTTGCATCACGGCAAGCACCTCGTCCGCCACCGCGCCACCGCCGCAGCCCCGCGCACGCCCGGATTCACGGCCGACCTCGCCGAGGCGGAACGGCAGCAGGCACACCTTGACCGCCTCGCGCAGATCGCGGCCGTTTATGCCAGCGAGTTTTCGGACCCGAACAAGCTATGTCTCGACGTCATCACCGAGCTCGGCGCCGCGGGGAAGATCGCCGAGGCCCGGCTCGGCATCCTGCAGAACTTGCTGCACCAGTCAATCGGCCAGATTTTCAAGGGCCGGGGCGGGCTCATGGACGAACTCTCGGACCGCCTGGGGACTGGTCAGCCGGTTGCGCTCTACGGGACCGGCGGGGTGGGCAAGACCCGCGCGGCCATCGAATTCGCCTGGCGGTATCAGAATGACTACGACGCGCTGCTGTTCGTCTCCGCCGAACCCGGCCCGACCGACGACGCCTCCGTCATCGACCCCGCTGTCCATCTCCAGAGCCAACTCGCCGACCTCAACGGGGTCCTGAAGCTCGCAGACGACACCGCCAAGCAAGCTGACAAACTCAAAGAAGTTCTCAACTGGCTTAACCGCGATGACACTCGTTGGCTCATGGTTATCGACAACGTCGACCGCTCCGAAACCCGGCACGCTCTGTTCAACGGCTTGCTCAATCAGCTTGTCGGCGGGCAAGTCGTGCTCACCACCCGGCTCGCTGAATGGCAGGATTTCGTGGAGACGGTGCCGGTGGAGATTCTGACGATGCAGGCGGCCGTTGATCTGCTGCTGGACACGCATGGCAGCCACCGCATTCGCACGCCCAACGAAGAAGACGAGGCGAAAACGGTGGCTGAGGCGATGGGCTACCTCAGCAGCGGTTTGTACCTCGCTCGCGCTTTTGTCTCGCACAGGTACACCGATTACGCCGCCTACTTACGCCGCTTCCAGGCCAATGACGCGAAAGTCACCCAATGGCCCAACGCCTACAAGGGTGCCTATCAGCACGAACTGCTCACCGCTTGGCAAACCAGCGTCGACGAACTCGGCGAGGAGGCCAAACTGTTGCTCGATGTTCTCGCCTGGTATGCGGCCGACCCGATCCCGATGTCGATGACGGAGAAGGTGCCGGACGATCTCGCCGAGCGCTTGAGCGAGGTACGCGACGCCTTGGCGGAGTTGGCCGAGTTCTGCCTCGCGGACATCCCCAGCGACGGCGAGACATTCACCGTTCCCCGGCTGATCCAGGAAGTCACCCGCCGACGCCAAGGCGTAGGTGAAGACACACCAACCCCCGACGGCGACCCGCTCGATCTCGCCCTGCGCTGGATCAATGAACAGTTTACCGGTGATCCGGAACACCCCGATAACTGGCCTCGCCTCGGCGACCTCGCTCCCCACGCCACCGAGGCCGCCATGGCCCGTGGCACCCCCCGAGAGCCCGCGATGCTGCTGCTGAATCAACTGGATTGCCTGGCGGACGCCCAAGGCGATTACGCCGTCGCGGAGCCGCTTTCTCGTCGCGCAGTCGAGGCCCGTGAACGTGTGTTTGGCCCGGAGCATCCGAACACGCTCGCCAGCGTCAACAATCTGGCGGGGCTGTTGGAATCCCAAGGCGACCTTTCGTCCGCGGAGCCGCTGTACCGCCGTGCGTTGGAGGCTCGTGAACGTGTGCTTGGCCCAGAGCACCCGGGCACGCTCACCAGCGTCAACAATCTGGCGGGTCTGTTGGAATCCCAAGGCGACCTTTCGTCCGCGGAGCCGCTGTATCGGCGGTGCGTGGTGGGGTTGGTCCAGCTCAGCCGGTCCGTCGGGCGGGCATTTCCGAATCTTCAAGCCGGGTGCAACAACTGGATCGGCTGCATGTTGGCCATGGAATTTGATCGCAAGGAGATTTCTCGGCGGTTGCACGACGCCGGGGTCTTTGAGTTTTTGGGTTCGGAGTGAGGCGGTTAACTGTTGCTTTTCACCGCCCGCCCGTGATTGGGTTTTCGCTGCCCAGGTTCATCAGCGGTAGCGGCTGCGGGCTGTCGCCGTTGAGGAAGTAGAGCTTGGCGGCGGGGTCGCTGCTGATGGCTTGGAGGGCTTTGAGCGACTCGAGTTGGATGTACGCCGGGTTGTTGGCGATCGCTTCGTTGATCTTCTGGATCTCGTAGGCCTGAGCGTCGGCGATGAGCTTGCGGCGTTCGGCTTCCTGCTCGGCGGCTTCGCGCTCGGCCTTGGCTTGCTCGACCTTCTGCTGGGCCTGGACCTTGACCTGTTCGAGCTCGGCGCGCTCCTGTTCGACCTTCTGCTCGGCCTGCTTCTTGAGCTCGACGTTGGCGAGGATGCTCGGGGGCAGGCGGAAGTCACGCAGCAGCACCGCCTGCACGTTCACGCCCTTGGGCTCGAGGTATTCCTGTAGCTTGCTTTGGATATCGCGTGTGAGCCTCTCTTGGGTCTCGGGTTGGAAGAACTCTTCTGCCCGCACAACGGTTTTGCCCTGCTCACGCATGAGGCTGCGCAGTTTCGGGATCAGGTGGACGGTCACCGCGTCTTCGGCGGTGCCGGTCTCGGTGAGGATGCGTGATGCTTGGTCGCCGACGATGTTGTACTGGACGCTCACGTCGATGTCGGTGGTGAGCTGATCCTGGCTGGGGACGCTGGCCTCTTCCTTGTGGGTCTTCTCGCGGACGTCGTACTCGATCCACTCATACAGCGGGTTGACGGGGAATTGCAGGCCGGCGTTGAACTCTTGCTCGACGGGTTTGCCGAAGAGCGTGGCGACGGCGACGTGGCCGGCGGGGACGGACTTGTAGCTCTTGAGCCCGACGAAGATGAGCACCAGCAGCACGACAACCGTGATGATGCCGGCGATGGCCTTCTTGGGATTCACGTTGGACAGGTCGATCTGTGGGTTGCTCATGCCCACATTGTCCGCCGCTCGGGCGGGGTTGACCACCTGCAATGCATTAGAAACCGGGGCGATCTTTTGACGGCTCGGCCGGCGCGCGGGTGGCGACGGTGCCGCCGATGACCAGGGCCGCGGAGATGATGAGCAGGTTTTTCACGATGTACTGGCCTTCCATCGTGAGGCCGTAGGGAAATCGACCCGGCTGAAAGGTAACTTCCGGCAGCGCGACCAGCGGCATGAACGTGCCGACCATCTGCATCGCGAGCAGGCCGATCGCGATCCGCAGTGTCGGGCGGAAGAGGAACAACACGCCGATGAGCACTTCCCACCAGCCGATGACGTGCAGCCAGCCGACCGGCGAGAGGACCGGCATCCACTCGACGGTTTGCAACACCAACGGCTCGGCCGGCGACATGCCCAATGGTTTGAGAATGCCGAACCAGATGAAGATCACCGCCAGCGACAAGCGCAGCGTGTCGAGTCCGGTACGCCGCATGAACGCGGCGATGTGATGGTCCAGGGTGGTGATCGTCATGCCGTTCTCCGTCGGAACGGCGAAACGGTACGCATTGCCTCACTCGGATTGATGCGACACGACGCCTCGTGTGGCGGGTTGCCGCAGGGCTCGGCTACAGCGTTCGCCCGTCGGTCGGCGGGCGGATGTCGTTGCGGCGGTAGGCTTCGATCAACCGTTCGAGCATCCTGATTTCGCTGGCAAACTGTCGGCCGCGCTCGGTGTCGCCCATGCGACGGATCGGGTCCCACTGCTTGACGGGCGTGACCTGCGGGACGATGTCGACGCCATCGCGAATGGCGGCCTCGACAGACTCGAAGTGGTGGTGCTTGGCGAGCACGGTGCGCTCGGGTTCGAGCACGAGGGTGTAGCCGTGGTCGCCATAGGCTTCGCTGAAAGCGCCGTCGATGGTGATGGCCTTGCCGCTGTCCTTGAGCGGTGATTCGCCGGCCTCGATCTTCACCGGGACGTGGCCGTTGACGATCAAGCCGCATTGCGGGTCGACGTCAAACGCCTTGAGCACCTTCTCGCAGAAGTGCGCGTCGTGGATGAGGTCGAAGTATGCATTTTTCTCCTCGTGGTGAGTGGCCTTGTCCTCAATGAAGTCGCGCTCGAACGTGGTGATGCGATCCTTACCGAACAGCGGCGACCGCGGGCCGTTCCACAGGTACCAGAGAAAGTCCAAGTCCGCCGGCGCGCGATGCTCCACCGTTCGCAGCACCACTCGGTCGATCGCGTCGAACATCGCCCGGCCCCAGTGCTCCTTGCCGTCGACACTCATCGGCAGGAAGTTTCCTTCCGCGTCGCACGGGATGCAGCCGTGGAAGATCAGGTGGTCGTCGCGAATGCGGTACATGCTCCCGTGGGAGACGAGATACCTCACATGATCCTGCAGGTGTTGGCTGGATTCGAAGCTGTTGCGTATGCGGTCGAGGCAGAACTGTTCCTCGGCAGTCAGCGCGTACGGATCGTCGTGATCGAGCGTGGGCAGGTGGGTATCGCGTAGCGGGTAGGTCTTGCCGTCGAGCGTGATGGTGCCGGCGTCCTTGTCGATCTTGTCCAGCAGTCGGCGGTCGTCCATGCCCCACTCGGGATGGCGGGCGATCATCTGCCCCTCGAGCTTGAACTGCATGATGGCGATGGCCTTCTGCATGCGACCCACGAGCCACTTGGGCCGCATGCCGTCGGCCTTGGGGTGGAACCGCTCGGCCGGATCGCCGTCGTAAACGGTCCGCACCAGGTGGTCCAACGGCGTGAGCGGAATGGAGTAACCCTCGTCGAGCTGTCCGAGTCGGCGGTAGCGCAGCGACACACGAATGCACATGCAGATCAGCGCGTCGTGCCCGAGCGCCGCCCCGAGCCAGGTCACGTCGTGGTTGCCCCAGACGAACTTCACGTTCGGCTGTTGCGCGAGGTAGTCCATGACCCGATCGCCACGCGGACCGCGATCCCAGCAATCGCCGTTGATGATCAGCTCGTAGATCGCGAGGTTGCGGACGAGCCGGCCGGTGACGTGGACGAGTTCGAGTCCCTTGCCGCGTTCAACCAACTCGTCGACGATCGCCCGGAGAAAGCTCGCGTCCCGGCCGGTGGTCGGCTCCTGCATCATCTCCATGAGCAGTTCGCGGTACGCCACGGGGAACACTTGCAGCGCACGCTTGAGGCTGTACCCCGTCGCCAGTGTGCGTGCCAGTTCCAGTTGCAACCGTAGCGTCCGCAGGACGAACGCCCGACGCTCGGTTTTGTCGGTCAGCTTCCGGTCGAGCGTCGCGGTCATCTCGGCCGGGTAGAACGTCAGTGTCAGAAACTCCTGGAAGTCGCCGGCACTAAGCCTGTCCGCGAAGAGTTTCTCGATGAGCGGCCGCAAGGTGCCCGAGGCGTTGTTGATGACGTGGCGAAGTTTCTTGTCTTCACCGTGGATGTCGCTGATGACGTGAACGGTCCCCTTGGGCAGCGTGCAGACCGCCGAGAGCCGCGCGATCTCCGCCATCGCCGAGTCGACGTCGGGGTACTGCTGCGAGAGATACTGCAGTAGGGCCAGTTCGTAGTCCTGGTCGTAGGGTCGTTGGTCCGAGGCGCTCATCCGGCCCATAAGAGGCGTGCCCGACCAACATGGCAAAAGCAGGGAGCAAACAGCAGATTTGAGCGGCTCCGCGCGATCTCGTTCTGACCGCTGATCACGACGACCGAGCCGTCAAGGCGAAGTAAACACCGACCGGGTCACGAATCACGGCACGTTCTTCGTCGGTGGGTTGCCAAACGACCTCACCGCCACCTTCGTCGACTTGCCGCAGGCTCTCCGCGAAGTTGTCGACGGGCAGGTGGATCAACCAGACTGACCCAATGCCCGACTTGAACTCATCCGATGCTGCAATCTCCGCCGTGTCGGCCGCCAGCCCGACGACCTGTTCGTAAAACGATGACATCGACGCAACGTCTTCGGCCAAAAGCGCGACCCGGGCGATGTGACCGATGTCGCCGAGTTGACCCGGGTCTGGCGATGGCTCGTCGACGACGGGGATCACACCGAACGCCGCACCGCCGGGATCGACCAGACCCGCCCATTGGCTTTGCCCATCGTCATCTCGGCCGTGCATCAGCTCCCGGCCACCCAGCTCGACGGCCCGCGCGGCGCTGGTCGCGACATCAGCCACCTGAAAGTGAGGAAACCACTGCAACGGCAGCACCTCGTACTCCGGCGTACGGAACCCCAGACCGATGACCGGCATCCCTTGGTTGTTGGTCAGGTCGTCGCGCCACAATGGTGCAGAGCCCGTGGTGAGAACCCGGCGGTAGAAGTCGAGTTCACGCTCATGCTCCGGGACCGCGATGTCCGCGCTGACGACGCCACCCACACCATGGAAAAAAGGGCTACGCATGGCCTGTAGGTTCGATCGGCGAAGCCCGGAAAGCAAACATCCTCGGCGTTTGCCACGACCGAATCGACGTCGGAATGCTGCTGCGAGACGTAGTTGAGCAAGGTCAGTTTGTAGTCCTGGAATGACATCAGGTTTTCGTCGTCCGTAGCCAACGGCGAAGTACGCGCGAGGCGAACCGGTAATGACTGGCGGAGTTTGCTCCGAGATAGCTGGCGAGCGTGCTCGTTCCGGTCCAGTCGAATCGGCCAACGGTGAGCAGGTCGGCTTCCGGGATGCTCCGGGCTGTGTGGAGGATTTCCTCGTAGGATCTGGCGAAATTGGTAAGCGTCGTGGCGACCGACTGCCGCTTGTGGCGGCGCTGGATGGCCCGGTTGAGTTCCGGCGTATCTCGCCAGCGATAGTCCTTGTCGGGTACCTGGGGTTCGCGTCCTTCGAGTTCGTCGTTGTACCACCGGAGGAACATCTGTTCCCAGACGGCCAGGTGAATCAGAAGGTCTTTCGCATTCCAACCATCACCCCAGACATCGGCCTCTGTAAACCGTCGCTTGGGGATCGACTCCACGATCGAAAGCAACTTCGCGTGCTCGTCTTCGATCGCGTTGATCAACTGGCTTTTGGACGCGTACTTCACCTGTGCAGATTAGCTCGTGCACCGAGAAGTGCATGCTGGATGTCCGGCGTGCAAATGCCAAGGTGATCAAAAAAATCGAGTCGAAAGTCGGGCTGACAGGATTCGAACCTGCGACCTCTTCACCCCCAGTGAAGCGCGCTACCAAGCTGCGCTACAGCCCGTGGACCGGCAGTATACCCCGGGTTCGGGCACCTGCCCACTTACTCGTTATCCTCGGCCCGTTGCTCGTCGGTTTTGACCATCTCCTCGTACACCGTTGCCATGAAGCCCAGGACGGGGAACTTGGTCTTGCCGATGGGCAGGCGGCCGAGGGTGTCGAGCGCGGGCTCGGCACCTTCTTCGGGAAGCTGCTCAAGAGCGTCGAGGGCGGATTGAACTTTTTCGGTCTGCATCAGTCGCTGATCGCGGAGGTGTCGAGGCTCAGGTAGTCACGCAGCTCCTGCGTGGAGAGGTCGGTTAGCCAGTCGTCGCCGGTGCCGACGATGTTCTCGGCCAGGGCGCGTTTGTCTTCGAGGAGTTTGTCGATGCGTTCCTCGACGGTGCCGAGGGTGATGAACTTGTGGACCTGTACGGTCTTGGTCTGGCCGATGCGGTGGGCGCGGTCGGTGGCCTGGTTCTCCACGGCGGGGTTCCACCAGCGGTCGAAGTGGAAGACGTGCGAGGCGGCGGTGAGGTTCAGTCCCAGCCCGCCGGCCCGCAGCGAGAGCAGGAACACCTGCGGCTCCTCGGCCTTCTGGAACTCGATGACCATTTCCTCACGCTTGGGCTGCGGCACGCCGCCATGGAGGAAGTGAACCTTCACGCCCAGCTTCTTCTCCAGCAGCGGCACGAGCATGTCGCCCATCTCGCGGTACTGGGTAAAGACCAGCGCCGACTCGCCCTCGTCGCGAACCTCCTCGAGCATGTCGATGAGGCGTTCGCACTTGCCGGAGCGCTCAAGCTTGCCGTCGCCGTCCTTGAGGACGAGCGAGGGATGGTCACAGACCTGCTTGAGTCGGGTGAGGATGGCGAGGATCAGGCCGCGTCGGCGGATGCCCTGGGCGTTGTCGATTTGGCCGAGCATGTCGCCGGTGAGTTGCTGGTAGATGGCCGCCTGCTCGCCGGTGAGCGGGCAGAAGGTTTTCATCTCCATCTTCTCGGGCAGGCTCGCGGCGATCTCCGGGTCGGTCTTCTGACGTCGCAGCACGAACGGCCGGATGAGCTTGCGAAGGCGCTCGGCCGCCGCGGCGTCCTTCTGCTTCTCGACGCTCGCGCCGAACCGCTGACGGAACTCGGTCCGTGTTCCGAGCAGCCCGGGGTTGAGCATGTCCATGATCGACCACAACTCGGTGAGGTGGTTCTCGATCGGCGTACCGGTGAGGGCCACGCGGTGCGGGGCGCGTAGCGAGCGGATCGCCTTGCTGCCGGCGGCGGCGGGGTTCTTGATTTTTTGTGCTTCGTCGAGCGCGATGCGGTGCCACTGGACCTGGTTGAGGTCCTCGATGTCGCGGTGGGCCAGGGCGTAGCTCGTGAGCACGACATCCTTGCCGTGGACGGCATCGACGAAGTCCTTGCCGTGGTGGCGGTCGGGGCCTTGGTGGACGTGGACCTTGAGTGTCGGGGCGAAGCGTTGCAGCTCGCGGTGCCAGTTGCCCACCACCGACGTCGGCGCGAACAGCAACGTGGGCGCGATGTTCTTGAGCGTGTTCTTCTCGTGCTGGAGCAGCGAGGTGAGCTGGATGGTTTTGCCCAGGCCCATGTCGTCGGCGAGGCAGCCGCCCAGGCCCAGGTCGCGCAGGAACACGAGCCACTGGAAGCCCTTGAGCTGGTAGGGGCGGAGGGTGCCGAGGAAGCCCTCGGGTTGCGGGAGGTCCTCGCGCTTGGCGGTGGGTGACTGTTCGAGGAGTCGGCCGATCCAGCCGGAGCCGACGAGCGAGACGTTGGCCCGGTCGCCGAAGCGGTAGGCACTGCCGAGCGCTTGACCGAGCGTGACGTTGCCGGCGGGCGTGGCTTCGAGCATTTCCGCGGCCTGCTGGACCGCCTCGGGGTCGATCTCGATCCACCGGTCGCCGTGCTTGACCAGCGGGCGCTGCTTGTTGACCAGCGCGTCGAACTCCGCCGGCGAGAGCTGCTGCCCGCCAACAGCCACCTTCCAGTCGAATCGCATGAGCGTCTGTAAGCCGACCGAAGACGTTTGCGCATCGACGCCGCCGGCTTGACCCTGCTGTGCGTAGAACTCGCTGTCGTCCCACTCGTCGTCGGCCGGCACCAGGTCCATGACCATCTCGAACGAACGTTGATCCGGCTCGGCCCACTTGGGCAGGTCGATGTCGTAGTGCAGCCCGCGCAGCTGGATGGCGACGTCGCGCAGGAACGTGAACGCCTCGCCGGTGGTGAGCGGGATGCTCGCCGGCTGCTTACCCGGCTGAATGGCGTGGGCGAAGGGCGTGAACGTCTCGGCGGCGGCGGAGGCGCGGGCCAGCTCGTTCATGAGCGTCTCGCGGCGATGGCGGATGTCGCGGCCCAGCACGCCGAGCGTCGCGCCCGGAGCGTCCCAGATTTCTTGGGCGGGGATCGGATTGTCGGTCGCGTCACCGTCGCCGTCGATGGGCGTGAGGTGCAGCGCGAGGTGCCAGAGCTTGATGCCGGTCGCTTCGGCCTGGGCGGCGTCGGCGTCTGTCAGGTCGGCCGGGGGTTCGGTGAGCGTGATGCCCAAGCGGTACCCGCCGGCCTGCCCGCCGCGCCCGCCGAGGTGCGCGCTCCATGCGTTGAGGTCGCTCCAGAGTTTCTCCAACTGTTGCGGCAAGCCGCGGACCAGCAGGTCGCCGTCGGCCGGTCGGAGCAGCGCGCTCATCCACTTGGTCTCGACGTCCGCCCCGTCCTCCTCGGCCTTGGCGTGAACGCCACGCTTGGAGAAGAAGAACGGTGTCTCGGCCAGCCGGCGGCGCACCTCCGCGTCGGCGATCTGGGCCAGGAAGTCTTCGAGGTGCGCGAGGTTGCGCTTCTGATCCCCCGGCAGCCCGTCGGCGAGCTCGGCGAGCGCTTCGACCTCACGCCGATCGGCCAGGAGCAGGCGCCAGGCGGCGGTGTACTTGAAGATCGTCGACTCGACACCGCTGAGGCTGCGCTGGATCTCGCTCTTGCGGAGCAGCGTGGGAAACACCTGCTCGCGGTCGATGCACCGTCGCACGAACCGGGCCAGCGTTGCCCATACGGCCCGCTCGCCTTGCTCGGTGGCCGCTTTCTCGTCAGAAAGCTCAAGCAGGGTTTGCGTCGGGTCCAGCACGCGGTCGTCGAGGTGCAGGTGGCCGTTCCGCCACATCAGTTCCGGCTGTGGTTCGGCGGTGGCCCGCTCGGAGTCCGGTGTGGGTTCCGGCTTGGACGCCGGTCCGTCGGACGGGGTTTGGGCGGCGTCCGACTCTCGGATGTCCTCAAGAAAATCGTGCACCCTCGCGGTGTCCCTTCCAGTATCTGGTGTCATGGGCAATCGCCCGGCCGCCTCGCGCAACCGAGTCGGGTAGGGTAGCCAAGTCCGGCCCGCGATGCGACGACGAACTTCGGAACTTGGCTCCGGACAGCCCTTTTCGCATGGTCATCCGGCAACTTTCAAACTTACCTAACGTTTGGCCATGCCGGCTATTCACGTCGACCACGTCTGCTTCGCCCACCCCGGCGGTCACGCCCATGCGGCCGGTTGCTCGGCGTCCAGCCATGTCGAGAAGGCGTCGGACCAGCATCACACGGACTTGCTGCACAAGATCAGCCTGACCGTGGAGCCGGGTGAATATGTCGCGCTGGGCGGGCCGAACGGTGGCGGAAAGTCCACGTTGCTCGGTTTGCTGCTCGGGCAACTGGTGCCGGGGCACGGGATGCTGCGGATCGCGGGGTTGGCTCCGAAGGCGGCGGTGCGGCGGGGCAACCTCGTGGGCTACCTGTCCCAGCGGGATCCGGTGCCCGGCGGCGTGCCGATCGGGGCGGGCGATCTGGTCCGCTCGGCGCTGGCCGGGCGGTGCGGGCTGTTCGGCAAGCCCAGTGCCGAGGAGCTGGATCACGTTGACGCGCTGCTCGCCCGGTTCGCCTTGACTGACGCGGCGGACGTGCCGATCGCGCAGCTCTCGGGCGGGATGCGGCGGCGGGCCATGATCGTCCGCGCGTTGGCCAACCGCCCGGCCGTCTGGCTTCTCGACGAGCCGACGCTCAACCTCGACACCGCCGGCACCGACGCGCTGCTCGATCTGCTCGCCGACCCGCCGCAGGAACGGCCGGCGGTGCTCGTGGTCACCCATGATGAAAAGCTCGCCGATGCGTGCGATCGGCAACTCACGCTGGATCGGACGCTCAAGCCCGCCGGTTTGTCGGTCGGTCTGGCCTGACATTCCTCTACGTCGACCCGTGGGCTTTGCTCGGCACGTCGCTACGCTGCGGGGCCGTGTACGACCCGTCGCCGATCGCCGCTTTGCTCGTTGCCGTGTGTGTGGGCGTGGCGTGCGGGGCGCTCTCGCCGGTGGTGGTGGCGCGGCGGTGGGCGTTCGCGGCCGAGGGGATCGCGCACTCGGCCTTCGGCGGCGCGGGCGTGGCGTGGATATTGGCGATCATGTTGCCGGCGGCGGGGTCGGCGTTGGGCGTTGAGATCGCCGTCGTGGCCGCGTGCTTGACCACGGCGCTGGCGATGGCGCTGCTATCGCGACGGCGTGGCGTGTCGGTCGATGTCGCGGTCGGCGTGGTGCTGAGCCTTGCGTTGGCCGTCGGGTTCATCGGTCAGGGCGTGTACTTTTCCGCGACCCGCATGCAGCCGGTGGGGTTTTACGCGTTGCTGGTGGGAAGATCGGATCTGGCGTGGATTGATGCGCTGGTGGCCGGGGCGGTGACGGTCGGCGTGGTGGGTGTGCTGGTGCTCATCCGCCGCGGGGTGTTGGCGTTCGCGGTCGATCCGGAACTGGCACGGTCGAGCGGACTGCCTGAGCGGGCGGTGCATTTTCTGCTGATGCTGTTGCTCGCGGCGGTGGTGGCGTTGGGCGTGCGGCTGGCCGGGTCGTTGCTCGTGACGGCGTTGCTCGTGCTGCCAGCCGCCACGGCGGGGCGACTGACGCGAAAGCTCGGGCCGGCGTTGTGGCTGAGCGTGCTGCTGGCGCCGGCCGCGACGCTCATCGGCCACCTGGCGGCCGCCCAAGTCGACTGGCTCCCGCCCGGTCCGGCCGTCGTCATCACCGCCACGTTGCCGTTCGGGGTCAGTTTGCTCAAGCGGTAAAAAAGCCCCGCGTCCGAAGCCGAACACGAGGCTGTGGTGAGTCGGTGGCTTTTCCGCCGATCACGGGGCCGGTGGGATTTCCTTTTTGGTCATGGCTTCCCACATGCCGCCGATGCTCTCGGTGGCGGCGTGGCCGTCCCAGAACAGGGCGTTGGTGCCACGAGCAAAAACGTCGGTGCGACCCACATCTTTGTGGCGGGTCTGGTCGATCAGGTAGTCATAGCCGCCGGCCTGCGGGGTCCACGGGTACCAGTCCCAATCCCAGTTCCATTCGGTGTCGTAGCCGGGCACGCCCACGATGTGGGTTACCGCGTCGGTCACGAGCGGGAAGTCCGAGTTGGCGTCGGTGGACTTGGGGATCGTCCCGCGGTTGAGGCTGCCGGTGATGTAGTAGTACTGCGTGTCGGAACGGTCTTGCAGTGCATCGACAATGCCAACACCCGCGCGGCCGGCCTTGAACCACTCCGGGCCGTAGTAAACCATCCCGTAGCCGGGACGACGCGGGTCGTAGAACGTGCTGTCGCGGTAGTTCTGCCATTCGGTGCAACCCCAGACGACGGAGTTGTCGCGGGCTTCTTCGATCTGTTGGATGATCGGAATCAGGTTCCCGGCATCATCGGTCTTGGTCGGGTCGATGTCGACGCTGGTGAGGTACTCGATGATCAGGTCGGCCCAGCGACGCTGCTCGTCGTTGCCCACGCCGTCACCGATGGGTAAGCGGGTGTTGCCTTCTTCCCACACGGCCGGCGGTAGCTTCTGCTCGAAGTCGAGGGCGTAAAACTGATAGGCGTTGCCGATCTCACGCAGGGCCGCGAGACATTTAACCGTGTTGGCCGATCGCCTTGCGCTTTGGAGGGACGGCAGCAGGATACTGATCAGCAGCGCGATGATGCCGATGACGACGAGCAACTCGACGAGGGTGAACCCTCTCGTGTTACGGCGAGAAATTCGAGGCATGACGATCTCCGGTTCGGGGAGGGGGAAGTAATGCGCCGGCCCGCGCCCTCCTTCTCGATCGTGCCGACGCCCACGACAGGTGGGTGCGTCGGCGGCATCAGGGGGGCCGGCTTCCTACAGATTGTCGGCCAAGCCTCGCACCGTTCGCGAGATCGGCCAAAGCCGCACGTCGACCGTCAGGTCGGCGTGTGACGAAAACAGGGGTTACTTCCGACGGCGGATCAGGCCGAGGCCCGCCGCGCTGAGCAGGCCGAGGCTGGCCGGCTCGGGAATGGCAGCACCGACGAAGGTGATGTCCAACTGGTAGTCCAGGGCCGCGCCGAACTCGGCGAGGTTGAAGACGTACGTGCCGGGGCCGAGCGACGACGGCAGGGCAACGTCGGTTCCCAAAACCTGGGTACCGAGCAGTTCGCCGGTCACAAACTCGTCTCGCAGAGTGACAAGACCGAGGTCACTGCCGTCGAGGTCGACGTCCATGCTCGTGGTATTGTCCTGTGAGTACTCGGCGAGGATGATCGAATCGACCGACTCGCCGGCACCGATGGTGAACGTGAACACGTCGCGTCCCTCGGCTCCGCCGATGGTGCCGCTGATCGTGCTCAAGCCGTCAACCAGCACGACCGGGGTTGGCGCGCCGGCGTCGTTGGAGAAATCACCATCGACCGCTTCGTCATAAACGATGGCGGCGGACGCGACGGTGGAAATGCCAAAAACCGCAGCTGCAGCCGCGCTGAAAATACACTTACGCATGGTTCCCTCCCAGGGGAATGTGAGACGCACCAAATCAGTGGTACGACCGTGATTAACCCGGCGGAAGCCGGTTCTCGTTTCCTCGAACGCCCAATGCGTCCGAAATGCCATTCGGGCGGCTCGGGAGGGTGAGCCGTTGTTCCCCAAATCATATAACGATTTCGCGGAGCCGCAAGCGAATTTGTCGCAGCCCCGGCCGATACCATGCGGCGCGCATGCCGGTCACGCCCCCGATCCAACTGCCCATCGACACGCATTTACCGGCGTTGGCGGCCACTGTCGGGGCCTCGTGCGTGTTGGTGCTCGCCGCCGAGCCGGGGGCGGGTAAGACCACACGCTTACCGCCGGCGTTGCTGGATGTGACGATTGGACAGGTGCTGTGCCTTCAGCCGCGACGAGTCGCGGCACGGGCTGCGGCACAGCGGGTCGCCGATGAAAACGGTTGGCAACTCGGTCGCGAAGTCGGCTATCACGTCCGCTTCGATCGCGTCAGCTCCGACCAGACTCGGTTGCTGTTCCTGACCGAAGCCCTGCTCACGCGCCGGCTCATCGCCGACCCGCTGCTCGACGGCGTCGGCTGCGTGATCCTCGACGAGTTTCACGAACGCTCGATCCACGCGGACCTGGCTTTGGCGATGCTCAAGGAGGTGCGGGCGGCGCGGCCGGACCTGGCGGTGGTGGTGATGAGCGCGACGCTCGACGCGGGGCCGGTGGCCGAGTTCATCGACGCGGGCGCACCGGTGACGGTCGGCGGGCGGGTGTTTCCGGTTGACGTGGTGCATCGACCGCCGGCAGCGTTGGACCTTTCGCCCGACGGGTTTGCCGATGCCGTCGCGCATGGTTGGGACGCCGTGCCCGACGACGGCGATGTGTTGATTTTTCTCCCCGGTGCGGCGGAGATCGACGCGACGTTGCGGCGGCAGCACTTGCCGGAATGGGACAAACGCCCGCTGCACGGATCGCTGCCGTTTGACGAGCAGCAGGCCGCGCTGCGGCCGAGCGAACGGCGGCGGGTGATCTGCGCGACGAACATCGCCGAGACGTCGCTGACCGTGCCGGGGGTGCGGTGCGTGATCGACACCGGCTGGGCCCGCCAAGCCCGCTTCGACCCGCAGCGCGGCATGGACAAGCTCGAACTCGCCCGCATCAGCCACGCCTCGGCGACCCAACGCGCCGGCCGTGCCGGTCGCACCGAGGCCGGCGTTTGCGTTCGGCTCTGGCGGCAGTCGGAAAACAGCGCCCGGCCCAAGTTCGACGCGCCCGAGGTCCACCGCGTCGACCTCGCCGATGGCCTGCTCGCGGTACACGGGTGGGGGACCGACGGGGCTGGGTTTGGGTGGTTCGATCGGCCGAAAGCGGAGATGCTCGGACATGCCGAGGGGTTGCTCGAACTGCTGGGCGCGACCCGAAGCGGTCGGCTCACCGACATCGGCGAGCGGCTTCGGGAGATACCCGTCCATCCGCGCTTGGGTCGGCTCCTGATCGAAGGCGGCGAAGACGCGGTGGCGGTGGCCGCGTTGCTCAGTGAGAAGCCGATCGGCCGCGGCATGACGCTCGGCGCCCGGCTTCGAGACTTGCAGCAATCACGCGATCCCGCCGCCGAACGTGTGCGGCGAACGATGCGGCAACTACACCGTTTTGCCGGCAAGTCGCAGACCGTGCCGCTGGCAACGCTGGCCCTGCTCGCGTTCCCCGATCGGCTTTGCCGGATGCGGGACGAGCTGCGTGGCGTGATGCCGGACGGGCGCGGCGTGAAGCTCGCCGAGCCGCTTGCGGGCGCGCCGGAGTTTCTTGTGGCCTTGGACGTGCGGCACGACACACGCAGCCGCGCTGCCGAGGCGACGGTGACACTGGCCGAGCCGGTGGCGCTGGACCTGTTGTACGAGACGTTCGGTGACCGCATCCGCGTGAGTAATGCCGCGGTGTTCGACGCTGAGCGCGGCAAGGTCATCGGCGTCCGGCGGACGACGCTCGGTGACCTCGTGCTCCGCGAGGACACCGGCGTGACCGTCGATGACACGGTCGTGGGGGAGGCGTTGTTCGAGGCGTTGCGGCCCGACGCTGCCGGCATCGTTGAGCGCGAGGCCGGCGATTTGTGGCAACGCGTGACCGCCGCTGCCGGCGCGCTGCCGGAACACGACTGGCCGACGCTCGACGCGGAAACGGTGCTGCGGATCGCGTGTGCCGGCAAGCGTTCGGTCTCGGCGTTGGACGTGCGCGGCGCGTTGACGGGGATGCTGGAGTGGCCGTTGCCGCGCGTGCTGGAAGAGGCGGCCCCGACGCATGTGGAGGTGCCGACCGGCAGCCGGATCAAGCTCGACTGGTCCAACGATCCGCCGATCCTCGCGGTGCGGCTGCAGGAGTTGTTCGGGCTTACAAAAACGCCGGCGGTGATGAACGGCCGTTTGCCGGTGCTCGTGCATTTGCTGGGTCCCAACTACCGCCCGGTGCAGGTGACCGACGATCTCGCGAGCTTCTGGGCCAACACCTACCCGCAGGTCCGCAAGGATCTCAAGGCCCGCTACCCCAAGCATAGCTGGCCCGAGGACCCGCTAACAGCCGTGCCGATGCGCGGGACGAAGCGGCAAAATGCCCGTAAATAACTGACGGACTTGTACTTCCGCGAAGTCGGCCGGAGCTGGCAAATTAGGGCTAGGCGGGAACACGCCGAATGGGTAGAGTAACTGTTACATGGCAAGTAGCCGCTGTGCGACTGTCGATCGCGGAGGGCGTTGGGCAGTCGGAACCATTCTGGTTCATGCGTGAGGAGAGGGCACGACGTTCGAGCCATCCTTCGGGCCGTTTTTCGGCTTCGGCACGGGATTTCATACCCGAGGCCAACGGATGTGCCGAGCAAGGGTTTCTCTACTTTTCTGCATTGTTCACGCCCGTCGGCGTTCGTCGGCCGGCATTCATTCACACGTCGGCCGATCGGCCGACTCGAGGAGTTTCGAGATGATGAAGTCCATCCTTACCGTCGCTGTCTGCAGCGCGTTCGTCACCGCCGCCGCCCACGGCCAGTTCATGGAACTAACCACCAATGGCGGCTTCGAGACCGGTGACACCTCCGGTTGGGACGAGTTCCCGACCGCCGGGTCCACGTTCAACATCACGAGTGACGCGAACTCCGGCAGCTTTGCCGCCGAGTTGTTCAACGACACACCCGCCTCGGGCGCCGTCGTCAAACAGGCCAATCTGGCCGAAGGAAGCGCCGCTCCTGGCGATGTACTCGACGTCTCCTTCGCGCTCAAGGGCGAGGGAGCCTCGGGCGGTGTTGCCATCGCGGAAGTGATCTTCGAGATCGCTGGCGGGGGCGCTTCGGGTAATGTGATTCTCGGCGGTGGCCCGCTCACGCTCGACCCGCTCGACTACACCGAGTTCAGCTTCCCGGTGACGATTCCCGATGGCCAGGACGTCAGCGGCGGCGTGACGCTGCAGTTCGTGGCCGCGACGGGTGGCGATGCTGGCAGCGTGTCGGTGCTGTTCATCGATGATGCTTCGGTGTCCGTTCCTGAGCCGGCGAGCTTGGGCCTGCTCGGTATCGCGGGTCTGGGTCTGGTTCGCCGTCGTCGCCCCTGAGCGACATGGTTCAACCTTGATTTTCTTCGACGGCGGCGTGCTTCGGCATGCCGCCGTTGCTGATTGCGCCAGGACACTGGCACGCCCGGTAACTGCGTCCCATAACGCGAAAACGGTGTTTTCGGACGTGTCTTGTTCAAGCGTTGCGGCCGTGAACGTCGATGGATTTGCGGCACGACCTGTCGAATTGGACGTTGAGTTGGCTCAGTGTTTCCAGGTTCGTGCGACGTGTTGCGGCCGCCGGAGGCGATCGCGGTTCGGGGATCGATCGATTCTCGGGCCTGACAACCGAAGCATTTCGCCGCGTCGTCCCGGAGGGGTGAGAGCGGTTGCGGGATCGGCGGGTGTAGTTGCCCGCCACCGCGTGCGGTGATGGAACAGCGCCACACCGCCGGCCACGGATCGGCCGAGGAACTTATCGAACCTTACCGGCACCTTCTCGCCGGACCATGGAAGGAACATTCGCATGACGCGGATCAACACCAACGTCTCGTCGCTGCTCGCCCAGCGCACTTTGCGGAACAACCAGCAGGACCTCAACACCTCCCTGACGCGCTTGAGCACGGGCCTGCAGATCAACACCGGCGCGGATGATCCGGCCGGGCTGATCGCGTCCGAAAACCTCCGTGCCGAGAAGTCCGGCATCTTGCAGGCCATCGACAACGGCGAACGTGCGTCCAACATCATCGGTACCGCCGAGGGCGGTCTCAGCGAAGTCTCGACGTTGCTCAACGAGCTCCAGGCGCTCGTGTCGCAATCGGCCAACCCCGGCGGCCTCTCCAGGGAAGAGATCGACGCGAACCAACTCCAAATCGACTCGATCCTCCAGACCGTCAACCGGCTCTCTAGTGCGACCAGCTTCCAGGGACAGAAGCTGCTCGACGGCACCTACGACTACACCACCTCGTCGGCCGACGCGTCGGCGGTGGTCAACGTCCGTGTCAATGCCGCCCGCATCCCCGACGGTGGTAAGAACAACGTCGTGGTCGAAGTGACCAACTCCGCCACGCAGGGTGTGCTCTCCAATGCGTTCACCTCCTCGGCCCTGTCCAACACCGCCGTCATCGAGGTCAAGGGCACCGAAGGCGTCGAGCAGTTGGCGTTCGGTTCGGGTACGGCGCTTTCCGCGGTCGTTGCCGCGGTCAACGCCGTCACCGTCTCCACCGGCGTCACCGCCTCGGTCGGCTCGGTTCCGAACAAGATCATCCTCCGTTCCGAGGAGTACGGCGGCGACGAAGTCGTCAGTGCCAAGACCATCAGCGGCACATTCTTCGACGCCCAGGATCAGGGCACCGACGCTGTCGTTCAGGTCAACGGTGCGACCGCCACGACCGACGGTCTCGACGTGACCTTCCGCAACAGCAACCTCGATCTGGAGTTCCGTCTCACCGAGGATCTCAACGCCGGCAACAACAAGACCTTCGCCGTCACCGGCGGTGGGGCGACGTTCGCGCTCGGCAGCAAGGTGACCGAGACCGACAAGGCGGCCGTCGGCTTGCAGTCGGTTTCGAGCGGCTCGCTCGGTAACGACGTCGACGGCTTCCTCTCGAGCCTCTCCTCCGGCGGTGCCAACCAGATCACGAGCGACAACCTCGTCCGTGCTCAACGCATCATCGACGAGTCCATCAAACAGGTCAGCCAGCTTCGCGGGCGACTCGGTGCGTTCCAGCGGTTCACGATCGGCAGCACGATCAACTCGCTGGGCGTTGCCTACGAGAACAGCAGCGCGGCCGAGTCGGCGATCCGCGACACGGACTTCGCCGAAGCCACGGCAAAGCTCACCCGTCAGCAGATCTTGAGCCAGTCGAGCACCAACGTGCTCGCCCAGGCCAACCAGACGCCACAGCTCGCGCTGCAGTTGCTGGGTAACTAAGGCTGAGAAACTTCGCAACCGCACCCCGGTACACGCAATTGTGCCGGGGCGTTTTGCTATGCCGACTTCGGCTCACGCACGGTTAGCAGGATCAGCAATCCCGCGAGCAGGAAAGGCAGCACCGCGAACACGCCGAACCGCGCGCCCAGCGCCGCCGACAGCACGACGTACAGCAACGGCCCGAACACCGACACGGCCTTGCTACCGATCGCGTACAGTCCGAACGCTTCGTTGCGAATCTCTTCCGGCGCGAGTTGAGCCATCAACGCCCGGCTCGACGACTGCACCCCGCCGAGCACCACGCCGATCACGCACGCCATCGCGGTGAACTGCATCGGCGTCGTGATGAAGAACATCAACGATGACCCGACGCACCACACGACCAGCGTCGTCACGATCACCGGCTTGTTGCCGACCCGGTCGGAGATGAACCCCGCCCCGAGCGCGCCGAGGAACGCGACCAACTGCACGATTAGAAACATCCGCACCAACTCGCCCTCGCTCATGCCGATCACGTCGGAGCCGAACGCGGGGGAGAGATTGATGATCGTCTCGGTGCCGTTGGAGTAGAGCAGGAACGCCGCGAGGAACACGAACAGCACGCGGTACTTGCGGACTTCGTGGAAGGTCTCCCACACGCGTCCGAACCCGTCGGCGATGATCGACTTCTTGCCGCAGTCGCGCGTGGCGGGGACGCTGGGCATGAGCAGGTACGCCGGCGTTGCGAGCACCAGCCACCACACCCCGCCGAACGCCCAGGAGTACGGCTTGGGCAGGTACAGGACGGCCAACAGCATCCCGCCGGCCCCGCCGATGTAGCCGACGGCGAAGCCGATCCCGCTGAGCAGGCCCTGCTTGTCCGGCGGCGCGAGTTGCGGCAGATACGCGTTGTAAAACTGGTTCGCCAGCCCGAAGCACACGAATCCCACGACGTAGATCACCGCGCCCGCCAGCCAACTCTGCTCCCCGAGCAGCGCGAGGCACAAACCGACCAATCCGCCCGTGACGCCGAAGCCGACGAACAGCCGACGCTGCCAGCCCCGCGCGTCGGCCAGTGCCCCGAGCACCGGCGCGCACAGCACGACGATCGCCGCGACGATCGCCGCCAACAGCGCGACCACGCCGCTGCCGGGCAACATGATTCCGAACGCCTCCAGCCCCCGCGCGATCCGGTCCGCCTCCCCCTGCGGCCAGCCCGGCTGCTGCGGCAACATCGCATCCGTAAACGCCGACACGAACACCGGTCCGAGCACGATCAACCCAAACCCGGAGTTCGCCGCGTCGTAAAGGACCCAAGCGATTTGTCGAAGCAGGGTCCGGTTCACGCCGCACGACGGTAGTGAACACGTCCCGGGCTACAAGGTCTGAACTTGCTTCTCCGCGTGGTAGCTGCTGCGGACAAGGGGGCCGGACTCGACGTGGCAGAAGCCTTTGGCTTCGCCGATCTGTTTCCAACGGTCGAACTCCTCCGGCGTGACCCAGCGGTCGACCGGGAGGTGGCGGGGCGTTGGTTGGAGGTACTGGCCGAGCGTGAGGATGTCGCAGCCGACGGCGAGCAGGTCGTCCATGGCCGGTTCGATCTCGTGCTCCTCCTCGCCGATGCCGAGCATGATGCCGGTCTTGGTCACGAGCCCGGCGTCCTTGCAGATCTGCAGAAGCTTGAGGCTGCGGTGGTACTTCGCCTGCGGGCGGACCCAGCGGTATTGGCTGGGAACGGTTTCCATGTTGTGGTTGAGGATGTCCGGCCGCGCGTCGATCACGAGCTGCAGCGCGTCCCAGTTGCCCTCGAAGTCGGGGATGAGCACCTCGACGCTCGTCCCCGGCGACTGCCGGCGACACTCGCGGATCGTCTCGGCCCAAATCCCCGCACCGCCGTCGGGCAGCTCGTCGCGGTTCACGCTCGTGATGACGACGTGGCCCAGCGACATCGTCGCGACCGCCTCGCCGACACGCCGCGGCTCGTCGGGGTCGTCCCACGTCGGCCGGCCGGTCTTGATGTGGCAGAACCCGCAACTGCGCGTGCAGGTGTCGCCGAGGATCATCAGCGTCGCCGTCCCCGCGTTCCAGCACTCGCCGATGTTCGGGCATTTGGCCTCGGAGCAGACGGTGTGCAGGTTGTTCTCCTGCACGAGCTTGCGCATCTTCCCGAACCGCTCCCCGGCCGGCATCTTCATCTTCAACCAGGACGGCTTGGACCGCCCGACGCCATCGCGCACGTCACCGACCGGCAACGTCGCCCCGCCAAAGCAACCGCCCGTCGCTTCCTTGTGCCGCTTCTGTTCGAGTACCTGCAGTGCGAGGCCCATGGGCAAATGATACGCCGCCCGATGAAGGCGACACGGGTAGCCTCGCGCCGGGCGGCCTCATCGTCGCCCAGGCTCTGAGCATGACCCTGCAAGTGAACTACCTCAAGCTCAACTCGCTGGCGAACTGGCGAAGGCCAACGCCTCTTCCGCATGGCTCCTATCCACCAATACTTCACATCCCCAAAGCTCGGTTGGACGGAAACGCAAGTCATCAGATTCTGGCTCACCGCCGCGATGTTGGCAGCGCTGGCTGTGGCAACGGCGAAATTGCGGAAACGACTTTCATTACCGTTTGACACACTTTTGCAAGTAGGTAGATTTTCCAACAATGATTGAATCACTTGAGCAGCGTCGTTTCCTCTCTGCAACTGCACTTATTGCACCGGCTTTGACCCACGTTTTAACCATGCAGCCACCAGGTGTTGGCGCAGCGCATGAAGGTATGGAGCAGGAGCGCCTTGCAGAGATAGAAGAATGGGCACTTGAGCAATTTGGTAAAATTAAGGATTTGCTCACAGGAATCGGCGACGGATCGGATCAAGCAAATAACGAGGCAGGCTGGCTATCGAGGGCAATCGTTGATGCTGTGAAAGGTGAGCGTGTTGGCGGAGACCAACTGCCCGGAAATATGGGGAATTACACTGGAGGTAACCAATGTGGTGATTGGCAGGCAATCATCGGCAATGCAATCGTGGAAGTCCTTCCGCCGTTTAACGAGAGCAAATTCAAGGTTTACATGGTCCAAGCCTTTGACGCAGATGGAGACGAACACAACTGGATTGAGATTGACGGCCAAAATGGAACCGTAGTTGTTGACCCATGGCCAAATGGCGGTACTGGGGAGATTAATGACACGTCTGTTTGGAATCAGTTCACGTTCAACAAATCTAGAACTCGCATTCTGACAGACCCTCAATCCAGCGACAGTGGCGAAAACCTACCACCAATCATTGAGTAAGCCCGGCGTGCAATAGTGAAAACCACGCTATCCATCATCGTTCTGATTCTGGCGATCATTGTCGCCATTGCTGTAGTTGTTCTTGGGCCTCTGCCCGGCAACACGGCGAATCATAATTTCTCTGGCGAAAAAGAGGCGGCGATAGCTTTCGAAAAGGAAAAAGAAGCATTCGAAAGAATGAGTGGCATGCTATATGTCGAGCTAAGCTCTGGCGACACAGGGGGACCAGGTCGCATTGATGTCGATCTTGCCAGGGAACGTTTTGGTGTTGAGTATGCGCGTGGAGAAGACGTGAGTGAATTGATTCCGCACATCTTCCCCAATGGCCAATATACCTTTCTTCCCATAGACGCGCCAGATATTTTCATCCGGAGCAACACAACTTATGAAACTGCATCGGGTAAGAAGCGTTTCGCTCTTCGGCTTGATGGTGCGGTTCTCAACCTCGCAGAACCGGATAGACCATATTGGGCAGTACCGGAAACTAGGGCAGATTAGACAAGGAAATTTTGGACAATAACTGGGGACTCCAGGGTTGTTTGTCACCCTGTCGGGTGCTATTGCGACAATGTGGTGGCACCGGTTCGTTCTGCGGCGGTCGGTGTAGCGGGGCTGGTTGGGGGCGTTAATCCTCGTGCCCTGGGATGAAACCGCTGGGCGCGAAGCCGCCGTTGGCGCGGAGGCCGGCGTCGAGGGGGGTGTAGAGCTCGATGCTGATGCCGCTGAAGGGGACGGGCGAGTCTTTCACCAGCGGCTCGCCGTCGAAGATCATCGTCGCCACCGCCAGCACCGGCACGTCGTCCGGCACGTTCGCCATCGGCTCGCGGTCTTCCTCGCCAACATCGGGCGTGGGGATTGCGGCACGCATGCGCACATGGACCGGGTGGTGGTACCAGGCCAGCGCCGCTTCCTTGTTCTCGAACCAGGCGAAGATGCACGCCTTGCCGCTCGAGAGATTGGCTGCGTCGGCGTCGAGACAGCCGGGCGTGCTTTTCAATCCATCGACCAGCATCTGGCCCATGTTCGGCCGCTGCTGCTCCTGGGCACCGAGCGAGACGAACAGGATCAGCGCCCCGAGGACGGCGACGGACGGCAAGAGTTTGAGGTTCATCCCGTGTTTGTACCAGAACCGGCCGGGGCCGTGCGGGGTTTCATCAGCCGGCGGAGCGTGGCGAGCAGTTCGTCGGGGGCGATCGGTTTGGTGAGATGTTCGTCGAAGCCGGCGGCGCGGCTGGCGCGGAGGTCTTCCTCGTTGCCGTGGCCGCTGAAAGCGACGGCGATCGGGCGGGGCCGGTCTTCGTTGTCGACGGTCTCGCGGATGAAGTCGTGGGCCGTGCCGTCGGGCAGGTCGATGTCGGAGAGCAGCAAGTCGGCGTGTTCTCCTGTAGCGGCCATCTCCGCGAGGGCCGCGCGGGCATCGGCGAGTGAGTGGGCCAACCGGACCGCGAAGCCCGAGCGCCGCAGAAACTTCCCGAGCACCGCCGCGGTGTCGGCGTGATCCTCGATGAGCAGCACACGTCCTTGAAGCACCTGCTCGTTGGAACGGTTGTCGGCACCGGTGTCGGAGACGGGTTCGGGGACGGGCAGGTCGACGGTGAAGGTCGAGCCGGTGTCGGGCCCGTCGGACTCGGCGGTGATGGTGCCGCCGTGGAGTTCGACGATCGCGCGGGCGACGGCGAGTCCGAGTCCGAGGCCTGGGTTGAGCGCGTTGGCGTGGTTGCCTTGTTCGAAGTTGCCGAAGATCCGGCCGATGAGTTCCGGTTCGAGCCCGACGCCCGTGTCCTCGACGCTGAGCACGACGCGGTCGCCATGGCGAGTGCAGCGGATGTCGATCCGCCCGCCGGTGGGGGTGAACTTCACGGCGTTCTTGAGCAGGTTCCACGCGACCTGCTCGAGGCGTGTCCGGTCGGCGTGGACCTTGCCGACGTTGTCGGCGACGTCGAGTTGGACGCGGATGCGTTTGGCGGCCGCATCCTCGGCGCAGATCGCCACGGCTTCGCGGAGGAGCTTGACGAGTTCGAAGGTTTCCCGGCGGAGTTTGAGCTTACCGCTGACGGCGCGGTTCAGGTCGAGCAGGTCGTCGATGAGTCGGGCTTCGAGTTCGATGTTGCGGCGGATGGTTTCGAGATCGCCGCGAACGTCCTCGGGCAGACGGTCGTCCATGCTCAGCACGGCCGCGGCGGTGAGCGCGGGGGTCAGCGGCGTGCGCAGCTCGTGGGAAAGCTGCGCGAGGAAGCGGTCCTTGGCGGCGCTGGCGAGCTCGGCGTCGCGAGTGGTTTCGCGGAGGCGGTCGTCCTCGGCGCGGCGGGCGGTGGCGTCGTAGAGGCTGGCGATGGAGTGAGTCGCGTTGCCCTGGGCATCGCGGACGATGGTGCCGGTCGCCTGGATCCAGATGACCGAGCCGTCCTTGCGGACGCAGCGTTGCTCATGGTCGAACTCGTCGGGGCCGAACCGCGCGACGTGCCGAAGCCGGTCGGCCACCATGTCACGTTCCTCCGGGTGCCAGAGAACAGAGATCGGCTGGCCGAGCAGTTCGGCGCGGCTGTAGCCGAACATCGCGCAGATGCGACTGTTGAGTTCGGAGATGCGTTGGCTGGGCAGCCGGGTGACGGTGACGCCGACGGTGGAGCGCTCGAAGACCGCCCGGAGGTGGCGCTCCTTGACGGCGAGTTCGCGTTGGGCCTCCTCGCGTTCGGTGACGTCGGCAAGGCTGCCTTCCATGAACAACGGCTCGCCGCGCTGGTCCTTGAGCACGACCGCGTCGATCCGCACCCAGCAGTGTGATCCGTCGAGTCGGACAAGCTTGGCTTCGAAGTCGGCGACGCGGCCCTCCTCGCGGAGCTTCATCAGGAGCGTCGCCTGGTTGTCGAAATGACTCAGGCGTTGCACGAGGTTCAGCGGCGCGGGTACCTCGCCGTCGGTCGGCATGGCGAGCATGGTGCCAAGTGCCGGGTTGGCGTCGAGCAGGTTGCCGTGCAGGTCGGTGCGGAACAGGCCGATCGGCACGGACGCGAACGTGTGTCGCCAGCGGTCGTCGTCGGTGCGCAGGGTCTGCAGCAGGGCGTCGAGGTCGGCCTGCTCGCGGACGGTGGCGTTGTGGTGTCGGCGCTGACGCACGACGGCCTCGACGGTCGCGGGCAGCCGTTGTTCGCCGCCGGGGGATTTGAGCAGGAAGTCGTCGGCCCCGTCCTTCATCAGCCGGGCGGCGGTTTCTTCGCTGACGCCGCCGCTGTAGAGCACCACGGCCGTCGCCGGCCAACGGTCGCGTACCAGCCGCAGCACCTCCGACGCGTCGGTCCAGGCGAGCCGTGCGTCCGTGATGATGCAGTCGGCCGGATCGCCGACGAGCGCTTCCTCGAACGCCGCCGGGTCTCCCACCGACTTCAGATCAATCTGCCCGAACGGCAGCGACGCCTCCAGCGACGCAGCGACCAGTGAACGCTGGTCGGCGTCGTCATCCAAAAGCAACAGTCGGCATGTGTCCGGAGCCATGGCTCACTCACCGTTGCGGAACCCCCTCGGCGTGGGCCGCCGAGCGTGCGACGGCCAGCGAGCAAGTTACCACGATGACGCAAGGCTTCAATATCACGCGGGTTTCAGAAGTAGGTTGCCCTCACGGGGTAGAGCGTCGATCGCCTCGGGCGTGGGCAGCTCACGCAGTCGGCCGCCGATCCACCAGCAGCGGTACGACGCGTTTGCCTCGTGGACCACGCGCAACAGATCCCCGGGCGCGTGTCCGGCGGCGCGGCAGGCCTCGTGGTTCGCCTCCACCACCAGCACCGGCGGGCGCTCGCCGCCTAGCAGCCCGCTCATCCCCCGAAGTGCGGCGAGTTCCGCGCCCTCGACGTCGAGCTTAATCACGTCGGCGTGGTCGACGGTTTCATCGAGGCGGACGGCGTCGACTTCGGTGGTGGTGCCGCCGCCGGCGAGTTCGGCGAGGACGCTGGTTTGGCCGTGGTTGAGGTTACCGTCGTCGGGCGGGTGGTGGAGCGTGAGCGTGGTCGCCGTGTCGGAGAGGGCGGCGGCGTGGACGGTGGCTTGGAGATCGTTCGCCGTGAGGTTGGCGTCGAGCCGTTGTCGGTTGGCCGGGTCTGGTTCGAAGGCATGCACGGTCGCACCGAGCTTGGCGGCATGGAGCGTGAAGTAGCCGAGGTTGGCACCGCCATCGACGAACGTGTCACCCGGGCGGATGTGATCGCGCAGCACCCGCAGAGTGTCGAGTTCGTACAGCCCGAACGCCATCGCGACATCGGGGTACGTCGCCAGGTCCGTGTCGATGGAAAGCCCGTGCGGATTGGTGCGGCGGCCCTGCCACTGATCGCGGGGCCAAGCCCGGCGGGCGAGTCGGCAGAGCCGAAAGCCGCCGCGCTGAGTCGGGGCGATCTTCCCGTAAAGCCCCATCGCCGACATGACAAGCCCACGCATGGATGAACTTTACCTTAAGTAGGCGTGCTAATCTTGTTCAACACTCCGCCGGTTCCAGTCGACGGAATCGGCAGTTCCGCCGAGCTGTGTCGCTATTCGCTGGGCGATGATGCCGAGCAATGTCCGGCGGTCGAAGCCGGCCACGCCAATGCGGTGAGGGTGGCTTGTTTCCATTTCAAACACAATGTCAGCGATCTCATCCGCGGTGAGTTTGTTGTCTTCAGTCAATGCCGTCTCGACCAGACTGCGGAGTTGCAGCAGGTAACCGCGGACGCCGCCGATCAGTTTGCTAGCCGGCCCTGACGCGCCGTGGCCGGGATGCAATGTGGTTGCGTCCGGAAACCGCCGTTCCAACTCGTCGAGCTGCGCTAACCAACCGTCAAGGCTCTCGAATGGGACCGGAATCACGCCGTTGCTGATCATGTCGCCGACGAATAGGTCGCCGGTATCGGGGCGATAGAGCACAAGATGATCCTCTGCCTCGCCAGGGCCGAAGGTTGCCACGTCGAACTCAGTCCCGCCTAACTCGAGCCGGTCGCCATCGGTAACAGCATGTGTGGGCCTGGCGGCAGTGAGTTGGTCTTGGGTGGGAAACCGTTCGCCATGTCGTTCGCGACGCATGGCGTTGAAGCCACGATTATCTTCAGTGATACCGGCGGTCGTGGTTGCGGTAGCGATGCGGGACGCATCGGGGAACGCCTCGGCGAGTGTGGGTAGGCCACCGTAGTGGTCGGTGTGCCCATGGCTGACGACGATTGCCACCACTTTCTGGTCGCCGACAAGTCGCACCACGCGCTTGGCCTCAGTGTTGAGTCGTTGGGCGTCGAAAATCACGATGCCGTCGGGCACTGCAATAAGGTGCGTGTTGACCGTGTCTACGTCGAGCGCTGGTGATGCGTAGGTTGTAACGGTTCCGGCACTTGTCGGGGAACCGATTAGTAGGACTAAGAGCAAACCAACGGCTGCAGTGCAGGTTTTGCGAACCATATTCAACTCTACGAAGATGAGTCCCTGTGGGTCGCAGGAAAAGCTGTGTTTCACCGTCTATGCGAGCGGCATTTCGTCGATCAGAACACGGGTGGTGTCGGTGTCGCGGTAGGTAAACAGCAGTGTGTCGCCGAAGACGGTGGTTGCGATGTACCGGCCGGCGGTTTCGGCGACGGCTACGCGGCCGAAGCTGCCGTCGGGCTTTTCGGTCGCGAGGTCCAACCGGTCCTGTCGGCGGTCGTAGAACAGGATGTTGGCCATGCCGTCGGCGTCGAAGTGCAACTGCGTGTACAGCCCGACCGGGCCCTTGGATTGGAGTCGGGTGGTCGACCAAAGGCCATCGGCTCGCTCGGCGAACTTCAGGTCGGCCGGGTGGGCGTCGTAATAGCTGATGTGCGGGCGATCCCCGTGGTACTCGAGGTCGATGAACGCCACGCCGCCGATGGTGTCGGGGTCGACAATGGTGATCTGCCAAGCGCCGTCGGACAGCTCCTCGGCGATGCGGAGTTGGCCGGTGGTGGAGTGGTCGTAGGCAATGGCGAGTGTTCCGTCGGGCGTGATCTCCAAATCGCCGGACCGGCCCGTGTCGTTTTCCTCGTCGATGATCGTGCCGACCCAGGTGCCGGCGTCGGGGCCATCGGCCGGTCGGCGGAAGAGCCGCAGGTCGCCGTCCTGTTTGCGGTAGTAGCTGATCGCGGCGGTGTCGTCGGCTTCAAAGACCAGCGACGGGTAAAGCCCGGTGCTGCCCTTGAACTCGAGCGTCTCGCTGGACCAGGTACCGTCCCGCATGCTGGCGAACTTCAGGTCGCCGTTGAGCCCGTCGTAGTAAGCGATGCTCGGCCGACCGAAGCTGTCGAGCGCGAGCGAAACGTAGTGACCCTGCTCGGGGGTCACGTCGTCGATCTGGACCGGCGTCGACCACATGCCGCTAACCGACTGCGTCGCGTACCGCAGCGTGCGGAGTCCGCTGTCGAACCAGGCGTAGTGCAACACGCCCGCGTCGTCGACGACCAAGTCATTCTCGTTACCAAACTTGCCGATCTCCGGTTCGAGCAGTGCCTGATCTCCCGCGGCACGGAGGTTCGCCGTGGTCAGCAGATCGAACATGTCGAGCTGGGCGAACTCGAGACCGGTGGTCGGGCCGAACTCGTCGTCACCGTCGACATTGCGGTCGCCCGCCGCACGGATGAGCGAGTGGAAGTCGTCCACGCCGGCGGCCGGGTCGAGCTGCTTGAACAGCGGGAACAGGCCGGCGAGGAAGGGCGTGGAGAAGCTGGTGCCGTTGACCAACGCGTAGCCGCCGCCGACGGCAAGGCTGGGCACGTCGACGCTGGGTGCGAGGACGTCTAGCAGGTCGCCGCGTTCGACGGAATCGGGGATGACGCCGAAGCGATCGACGCCGCCGACGCTGAGCACGTCGGGGTGGGCGGCGGGGAAGTCGATGCCGGGATTGACGTTGCCGGCACCGTCGGCGATGCCGCTGTTGCCGCTGGCCGCGACGACCAAAACACCGGCTTCGGCCAGCGCGGTCAACTCGTCACCGTACCGGCTGTCGCTGTGGGCCTGATTGAAGTGGCCCGCTCCCAGCGAGAGGTTCACCGCCGAGATGTTGAACGCTTCGCGATTGGCCAGCACCCATTGGAGTGCCTCCTCCATCCGGGCGGCGGTGACCGGCTCGTCGTCGCCGTTGACTCGCAGCGCGATCAGGTCGGCCTGGGGGGCGATGCCACGCATCTTCCGACCGTCGACCATGAACTCGTCGGCCCCGATGATCCCGGCGACCGCGGTGCCGTGGCCGTTGGTGTCGAGCGGGTCGGCGTCGTCGTCGACGAAGTCCCAGCCGCCCACGACCTTAAAGCCCTCGCCGAAGCCGCCGCCCAGATCCGGGTGCATGTAGTCGATGCCCGAGTCAATGATTGCGACGGCATGGCCGGCACCGAGGATGACCGGCACCGACGGTGGGGCAGGATCGTCAACGGGATCATCGCCGCCGTCGCCGCCGGGGTCATCGCCTCCTACGGGGCCGGTACCACCCGTCCCGTCGCCGTCCGAGCCATCGCCAGACGAGCCATCGCCAGTTCCGTCGTCACCCGTGACCCCTTCGGGTTGGCCGCTGGTGTCTTCGCCGCCGCCATCGTCGTTGGGCCCCTGACTCGGAAGCACGTCCGGCTCCTGCATCGCGACCCATTCATCGAGTCGGATCAGTTCCGCCACATCAACCCAGGCAGGGGCGGGCGGATCGTCCGGCGGGTCGGCGGGCAAGTCGCCGTTGAGCAGCCGACGACCTTCCAGGGTTTCGATTCTTGGCGCAGCAACGAGTGCAGCCCGGCCGATGGGGGATCGGGTATGGCTGACAGGCGACGGGGCGGGGCGGCGAGCCTCGGATTGTGCCGCGTGGGCGGCGAGATGATGAGCCTTCATGGCATTGCCGACCCTCCGGGCCGGCGTTGGTGGCAGGTCATCGACAAAGGCATGCCGACGACATCGCGCTTGCATTTTCAGCGGGCCAACCGTTCATGCCGCGTGACCGCCATTGCGACGGTCGGGTCAGCACTTTTGTGGCCTTCGCGGGCGATCGGCACGGCGGGAACTGATCAGGATCCCGGCTTCTCGTCCACGCCCGGTCACGGAGGTCCTTACTCCGTGCCGCGCTGCTCGTCTCGGTGCGGCTTTCCGCTGGAGGTGTTACGCAACACCTCGGGTCGCGGATTTGCAAAACCAACACCGGCCGTCCTGAAAACCGCAAAAACCTCCACACAACCCCCACAGGTTGCAGACGGCGGCAACCTTCCGGGATGATGATAAGCATTCGTCCCGTTACAAGTGTCGGAATAAACCCGGAAATTCCCGGAATTCTTCTTTTCTTTTCCTTCCCAGACCGGCGGCGTCGGGATGCGAGTTCATGCGGTCGGCAGGCGTGTTTCGAGCCAGACCGCATGGCCGTCCGGCTTGACCGTCAAATCGTCGCGGTCGTGGGGCAGGATGACGACGTCGCCACGCTTGAACCGTTCCCTGCCGAGCGTCGCACTGCCTTCGGTGCAGAGCAGCACCGCGAAGCCGGGTTCGACGGGTGTCGAAGTCGATGCCGCCCGGCGATGGACCGTGAACTGCGGCGCGTCGACGACCACCCCGCTGGCCCCCATCGAGTGAACGTCCGACGGCTTGGGCGGGTTCGGATCGTCGAAGTCGATGCACGCCAGCGCCGGCTCGATGTGCAACTCCCGTTGCTCGCCGGTCGAGGGATCGACGCGGTTGAAGTCGAACACCCGGTAGGTCGTGTCCGACGGCGTCTGCACCTCGGCCACGAGCATGCCCGCACCTAGCGCATGGACCGTCCCGCTGGGCAGATAATGCGTGACGCCCACTTCCGCGGGGACGGCCCGGAGCAGCTCCTCGACCGTGCCGGCCTCGAGGGCGCTGCGGAACTGATCCGCTGTTACGCCATCGCCCAACCCGGCCAGCAGCCGCGCGTTCGGCTCGTGCTGCAGGATCGTCCAGCATTCGTTCTTGAGGTGGGCCCCCTCATGCGCAGCGGCGTAGGCGTCGTCGGGATGGACCTGCACCGACAGATCCTCACGGGCATCGAGGAACTTGATGAGCAACGGGAACTGCGGCCCGTGCTCGGTCTGGACCGCCTCGTGGGAGCCGAGCAACTCTTCCGGGTTCTCGCACAACAGGTCGTGCAGGGTCATGTCGGTGCCGCGGACCTTTGCCGACACCCATTGGTCGTCCTCGATCACCCCCGGCGGAAAGTCGTACACCTCCCACGACTCGCCGATGGTCCCCTCGGGCAACTCCCGCCCCAGCACCTCGGCCAGCTTCCGCCCGCCCCACATTTTCTCAATCGGTCGTGACTGTAATCGAATCGGCTGCATGTTCCTAGCGTAGAATCCAACTCGCTGTAGACAAGGAACAAGGCGTTCCTGTTATCTGATTGGAGCGACAAACAGGAACGCCTTGTATTCACCTGGTTGTGTGCTAGAAACACCAGCCCACGCCAGCTTTCATAAATGTTTCGCCGCCTTCGGCCTCTGGGTCCATGCTGCCGTAGACTTTGAAATGCATGTTGTCGGTAGCCTGCCATTTAAATCCGATTTCGTATCCATCAAATATAGCCAAGCCGTTGTCGACGCGAAGTCCCACAGAGCCCCAAACTGAAAGATTGCTTTCGCCTGGAAAAAAGTTTACCTCAAAGCCTACATCCACAGTCGAGGCAAGCGGATCAGATAAATCGAAGTTATCATATCCAAAAGTCGGCCTAATTTCACTGTCTTCCAGGTACCTTGGTTCGGTATAACTCGGGAAATTCACCGTATCTAACTCTGGGGCGAAACTCATCCACGGCTCCTGAGGAAGGTAGAGAATGCCGCTCTCGTCGACTTCGGATGCTTTCTCTAAGAGCCATGTGGCCAATCTGGTCGGAGCCTCATTCACGGCCTCAACAATAAATGAAGGCGTTCCGGCTGGCAGTGCTTCTGCTAGATTGGCGCCGAGTTCGGTAAGGGGGTCGTCTTCCTCATCATCGTCGTTTCCCGACCCGTCGTTGGGTGTCAGACTGAGTAAAGCGGCGTCAGGGGCCGAGTCGAATAGACTCGCCAAAATAGTTGGGATAGAGTTGATGTTGTCAAGTTCCGGGACCGCTGGTACTTGATCCGCGCCGCCAGAAGCATTGCTGGTAATTTCGGCTGCTTCGATTTCGTTTATGACGTATGTGGAAAAGTGTTGCGCGTCTGCCACAATGAGGAAATCGTCGCCTGTTCCGCCATCAAATGCCTCGTTTGCATCCGATGACCAAATTTCATCATCCCCTCCATTAGCATTAACTGTGTCAGTTCCCGGTCCTCCCCAGATTATGTCATCGCCATCGGTGCCGGTGATAACGTCGTCGCCGACTGTACCGTAGAAACGGCCAGAGCCATCAAGGTTACCCCAGAGCAGACCGGAGGTTCTGTCTTGTTTGCGCTTGGCGAGCAATACGTCGTCGTGGTCGACAACCCCGTCGCCGGTGACGTCGCCGTCTGCCCAGCCGGCTTTGGTTAGGCCGTTGGTGTAGTTTTTCCACATAATATCAATGCCATCGGCATCGCGGTCGTGATCGAAGTCCAGATCGCCGTAGGGGATCGACGCCAATCCCCAGACCCAGTGATCGACATCTTTCTGGTCGATAACGCCGTTGTTGCCGTAGAGGTCAAACTGTTCTTGATAGATCCCGGCGCGTTCGGCGTCGAGAAGGATGTCGATGTCGGGGGCGTTGAGGACGCCGTCGTTGTTGAAGTCGCCAACGATCAAACCACCGCGGTCGGGAGGTGGGACGTGTGGCTTGCGAGTAGGGTCCGCTTCCCCTTCACCAACACCTACGCCTCCACCGAGGTCAGTAGTACCGGAGAGTGCGGCGATGGCAGGCCCGGAAGTTCCCTGGGCGTGTGCGGTGGTGCCGCCGGGATCGGCCGGAAAAATTGTGTCCGGCCGGTTGTCGAAACGAGCAACACTTAACTCTTGTCTACCGAGAACAGGGCCGACCGCTTGTAAGAGTCGGTCGATCTTTATGTTAATCGAATCGGCGGAAAGAATCGTATCCTGCGGTTCCACAAACCCGGTTGTACCGGACAAGAGTTTGCGTGGTTCGAGAGACTCGACCATGTTGGGAGAGCGCATAACACATCTTTCTGGCCCAAGGCCAAAAGCGTAAT
>JBCDCH010000006.1 GCA_039182125.1 Planctomycetota bacterium | reverse complement strand
GTAACCCAGAAAAGCTGTACTCACGGGCGGCAAACGCCTTATTCATCCGGTTTAAAATCCCGGTAGCTCAACTGATACAAACCTCCGAGTTCGAGGAGGGTTTTGTTTGGGTGGTATGCGTTGGGGCCATGCAGCGAAGCCCCTTCGCGTTTGGCGCGATTGACGGCGGGGTCGGGTTGCTTAAAGTTTTGGGTTACCTGTTCCGGTGGAACCGGACGCCGCGCTTGTTTTGATCGGGTTTGGACTTACTCATGGATGGTCTTGAAACACTCTCGGGGGACTATCTCAATCTAATTCGTCGTCGGCCGCTGCGGCCGATTCGGGATGATCACGACTACGAGGAAGCGGTCGCGATGGTTCGGGAGTACCGCCGCAGCCCACGCCAACTCGGGGGTAAGGATGATGAGGAGAACGCGTACTTCGCCGTCCTCGAGACGCTGCTTTCGAGCTACGAAAAAGGTCATTTTCCCAAGCCCGAAACGCACCTGCGCGACAAGCTCTGGGACCTGTTGACCACGCGAAACATCACGTTCCAGATGCTGGCCGCGATCGCGGGCATGGCCCCCAGCGAGCTGGCTAGGGCCGCGACCGATAATGACGTCCTCTCGCCGATGGCCGACTACAAGCTTTGCCAGTGCTTCAACCTTCCCCACGGCCACTTCCGCTACGACATCCGCGAGGATTGAGTGATCTGGGCGGACGATCAGGGCCATGAGAATGATGGCGGTTTCTTCGGTCGTGCGCGGTGCTATTCGTAAGCGCTTGCGTTATGTTCGTCCGCATGCCTGCGGATGCTCCTCCAACGCGGATCGGTGTCGTCGGTTGTGGCGTCGTGGCGACGGCGTACTACCTGCCGGTCGTCATGGACCACCCTCACGCGACGCTTGCGGCGGTGTGTGATCTGGATCAGGCGCGGGTCGATGCGTGCGTTCGGCTCTTTGGCGCGGAGAAGGGGTACACCGACTACACGGCGATGCTCGACGACGCCGAGCTGGACGCGGTGCTGATCCTCACCGCGCCGGGGACGCACCTGGCGTTTTCCCTCGCGGCGATCGAGCGGGGGATTCATCTGCTGATCCAGAAGCCGATGGCGTTGGACCTTGCCGGGGCGGACGCGATCACCAAAGCCGTGCGCGAAGCCGAGCTGGTGTGCGTCGTCGAGCCGAGCGACCACACGCTGCTCGACCCGCAGTACCGGCAGGTGCGCGAGATCATCGACCGTGGCGTGCTGGGGCGACCGTACTGGTTCCAATACATCGACACCGCCGGCACCGAGTACCACGCGATGCTCGGCGGCAACCCTTACGGCAACGCCGCGTTCTACGCCGCCGACTCCGGCGGGATGCTCTTCGACTTCCCGTACGCGCCGTGTCGCATCGTGACTTGCCTCGGCTCGTGCAAGAGCGTCACCGGCAACGCGAAGCTCAGCATCCCCGAGCGCAAGATCGTCCCCGACGACGGCTACACCGACTTCCTCGCCCAATGCACCGATCCCAGCGACTGCAACTACTGGGAAGTCGTGCTCGGCATGGAGAAGTCGCAGACCATCACCGCCGGCGCGCCCGACAACGTGTTCTCCAACTACGAGCTCGACAGCGGCTGGATCGGCACCTTCCACATCGGTCGGCCGTTCCACCCGTTGCCCAAGGACGGCACCGGCGGCGGCAATCTCCGCATCTTCGGCGAGGCGGGCAATCTCATCTTCGGGGCCGGGGCCAACTTCGCGAGCTTCATCACCGAGCGGAAAGACCTGCTGCCCGAGGCCGGCGACGATGGCTGGTACCACCTGACCGTACTCGGCGACTTCGAGAAAGCACAATGGCCCAAACCTGTGCCCGGCGCGTTCGACTACTACGCCGAGTCGACCCGTCACCTGATCGACTGCATCCGAAACGGCAAGGACCCGATCGTCAACGTCGAGTTCGGCCGACACATCACCGAGATGATGTGGGGCGCGCTCGAAAGCTCACGCACCGGCCGGCGGTATGACATGACCACGACAACGACAGGGGTGCGCGATGCGTGAGAGCACCACGCGAGATCCGACCATGCCCAAACGAGGCCCGACCGTAAGGGAGGGTGGCCGCGCAGCGGCATCTCGGAGCGAGACCGTTCGGTTTGGCAGTGAGAAGCGGACTGCGTCCGCCACCCTCCCTTACGGTCGGGCCTCGTTTGGGAATACTTGTGCTGGAGGCGACGATGCCTAAGCCGCTACGTATCGGGCTCGTCGGGTTTGGCTTCGGCTACTTCCACGCGCGCTCCATTGCCAATCGCACCGACGCGACGCTTGTCGCCGTTGCTGATCGCAACAACGACAGCCTCCCGGTCGCGGCCGAGGCGATGGGGTTCACCGTGTTCCGCGACGCGGTCGAGATGATCCGCTCCGGCACGGTCGACGCGCTGGTCGTTGCGACGAGTCCGTCGTTCCGGAAGCCGATCGTTGAGGCGGCGGTCGACGTGGGTTTGCCGATGTTCGTCGAGAAGCCCTGGGCGGGCGATCCGGAATCGGCACGCGCGTTGGCGGCGATCTGTGACCGCTCGACAGTGCCGGTCATGGTCGGCTTCAGCTTTCGTTTTCATCCGGCCATCGCCAAGCTGCGCGCGCTGGACCTCGGCGGGCCGCGCATGCTTTGCGGGCAGTACGTGTTCGACTGGCTGCCGGACGCGGACAACTGGATGTGGAGCACCGGCGGGGGCTTTCTCAACGAGAACTCGTGTCACCTGTTCGACGCGGTGTGTGCGCTGATGGGTCGGCCGACGCGGGTGTTCGCCGAGGGCGGGATGTTCGAGGGTCGGCCCGCACCAGACTCGGCGGCGATCACGCTGCGGTTCGAGAATGACGCGATCGCCGCTCTGACCGTCGGCGGCATCGCACGCGGCGGTGTCGACTTCCCCCGCATCGACCTCCACGCGGAGAAAGGCAGCGCGACGCTGCTCGGACAGAATCACATCTGGCGTGAGCTCCGCTACGACCTCGGCGACGGCGAGCACCGCCACGTTGCCGATCCCGAACAGCTCGGCGACACGCGCTACTCCCATGCGCTGTCCCACTTCTTCGACTGCGTCCGCGAGAACAAACAGCCTGACGCGACGGTCGCCGATGGCGTCCTCGCGGTCGACATCGCCCACGCCGTGACCGAGTCCGCACGCACCGGGCAACCGGTCGACATCCCGAAAGGTACCTCATGAGATTCGGCATCGAAGCCGGCGAGCACACGATGACGCTCGCCAACGAACTGTCCTTCAACGGCGTTCCGATCAACGGCCACGACCTCGTCGGCGATGGCGATCCGGTGACGCCGCTGCGTGATGCCGGGCTCGATGTGTGTCAGATCGGGATGTTCGATTTCAACCCGATGCCCGACGGTGCGGACGACGGCCGGTTGCGTGAAGTGATCGCAGCGGCGGCGGGGACCGGCTGCCGGCACATCGTCGTCGGCCCCGGCAACTACAACGCCGAAGGGGCCGGCTTCGCTGCGTACGACCCACGCAATCGTACCGACGACGCGCTCGATCGCATGGCAGGCGCACTGCGGCCGCTGTGCGAACTTGTCGAAAAACACGACGCGCTGCTCTGCATCGAAGCGTACCTCAAGGGCGTGGTTTACTCGGCCGATTCGTTCAGCCGCTTGGCTGAGAAGGTCGCTTCGCCGGCGCTGCGTTGCAACGTGGACCCGAGCAGTCTGTACGACTTCGCCGATGTCATCGACCCCGCCGCGAAGGTGGCCGAGACTTGCGACGGTCTCGCCGGTCGGTACGGCGTGGTTCACCTCAAGGAAGTCGGTCTCGATGACGGCTTTCATCTACACATGGGCCTCAAGCCCATCGGTGCCGGCACGACCGACTGGAAGCAGATGCTCTCGCTCGTCAACCGGCACGCCGCCGCTGACGACTGGCTTATCGTCGAGCACGTCGGCGGTCTCGAGGAAGGCCGGCGATCGTACGCGCTGATCACCGAAGCGGCCGAGCAGGTCGGCCTCGCGCTGGCATGATCGATCCTGCCCAGCGGTGTAGCCCGAAAGCCACATGGTCAGGCCTGCCGGTTTCTTCTACGCTGCGCTCATGCCTTCGGTCCCTCCTTGTGCCATCGTCATCTACGGTGCCTCCGGCGATCTCGCCAAGCTCAAGCTCATCCCCGCGCTCTACGAACTGCTCCGCGAGGGCTTGCTTCCCGACAGCTTCGCGTTGGTCGGCTACTCGCGGACGAAGATGAGTCACGACGAGTTCCGCGACCGCTGCCGCGAGGCTGTCACGACCAACGCCCGCTCGGCGAAGTCCGATGCCGTCGACGAGAAGCTCCTCGAAAAGCTCTGTGCCAACGCTTACTACCACCCAGGCGGCTATGACGACCTCGATCGCTTCGACGCGCTCAAGGCCTTCCTCGAAGAACTCGACGAAAAGCACGGCACGCAGGGCAACCGCCTGTTCTACCTTTCGACGCCACCGAGTGCGTTCGCGCCGGTCGTGAGCACCCTCGGCGAGCGTGGCCTGATCGTTCGCGGCGACAACCATGAATCCTGGCAGCGCGTCATCATCGAGAAGCCCTTTGGCACCGATCTCGCCACCGCGCTCGAACTCAATGAACAACTCCTCGGCGTTCTCGACGAAACGCAGATTTTCCGGATCGACCACTACCTCGGCAAGGAGACCGTGCAGAACCTGATGGTCGCCCGATTTGCCAACAGCATCTTCGAGCCGTTGTGGACGTACCGGTATGTCGATCATGTCCAGATCACCGTTGCCGAGAGCGTGAACGCCGACGACCGCGCGGGGTACTACGACCGCAGCGGTGCGCTGCGTGATATGGTGCAGAACCACATCTTCCAGTTGCTCGCGCTCACCGCGATGGAGCCGCCGGCAAACCTTGATGCCAAGAGCATCCGCGACGAGAAGGTGAAGGTCTTCCGCAGCATCCGCCCGATCGCGCCACGCGAGGTCGACGAGCATGCCGTCCGCGGCCAGTACGGTCCGGGCGAGGCCGGCGGTAAGCAGACCGCCGGCTATAAGAATGCCGACGGCGTCGACCCGAGCAGCCAGACCGAAACGTTCGCGGCGCTGAAGGTCTACATCGACAACTGGCGTTGGAACGGCACGCCGTTCTACATCCGCACCGGCAAGGCGCTCAAACAGAAGCTCAGTGAGATCGTCGTCCGCTTCCGCCAGCCGCCGCAGACGCTCTTCGGCAAGACGTGCGAAACGCCAGTGTTTGCCAACGATTTGATCATCCGCGTCGCGCCCGAGGAAGGCATGACGTTGCTGATCAACGGCAAAGTCCCGGGCGGACAGATGCAGATCAAGGAAGTCGCCCTGGACTTCAACTACAGCGAGACGTTCAACAAGCAACCGCCCGAAGCGTATGAGCGGCTCATCCACGACGCGATCGTCGGCGATCAGACGCTGTTCATTCGCGGCGACGAAGCCGAAGCCGCCTGGCGGGTGATCGACCCGATCCTCGAGGGTTGGAAGAAGCATGCCAAGCCGCCGCAGGAATACGAGCCCGGCGGCTGGGGCCCCAAGGCCAGCGACGATCTTCTCTCCGCCGATGATCGCACTTGGATGCATGACGGCCACGACAAAGACGCCGTGATCGCTTGCGCGACGCACGTGCCGGACGAGTTGATGTGAGCGTGTTCAGCGGGCGTGTTCGTCCCACCACACTTCCGCGAATAGCAGTGCGTAGAGGCGTTGGCTGTGATCGAGCTTGCGGGTTTCGTGCTCTTCGATGAATCGTTGTACGACGGGCATGTGCAGGTGCGTGCCGCAGAAGCCATTGGGGCGGAGGACATGATCGTGGAGCATGGCACGCAGGTCGACGCGAAACCAGTCGCCGATCGGCAGGGCAAACCCCATCTTGCGGCGGGTGAAGACTTCCTTCGGCAAGTCGGCACCGAACGCCTCGCGCAGATCACGCTTGCCGAGCCGCGGCGAGTTCGAGGCCGCCCAGGCAAGCAAGCGTTTGTCCATGAACGGACTCCGCACTTCGAGGCCATGCAGCATCGAAGCGCGATCGACTTTCGTGAGCAGGTCGTCGGGGAGGTAGGTTGTGCGGTCGAACTTCATCACCGCATTCGCGGGTGGATTCGTCTCGAGCAAATCGCTCAGCAGCGTGTAGCTGCGTTGCTCCGCAACGCGGTTCGCATTCGGTAGCAGAACTTGAATCGTCGGCTCATCGAACAGAGCAACGAACGACAGGTAACGTGTGACGGCGTCGAGCTGCAGTCCCGCTGCGAAGCGTTTGAGCTTGCTCGTTTTCGACTTCGGGTGCGAGCCAGGCAATAGGTTGGCCAGCGGTGCGAGGCCGCGTAGCCATTGCAGTCTGTATGAAGCGGCGAAGGCGCGGTAGCGCTCGTAACCACCGAAGAGTTCGTCACCCCCGTCGCCGCCGAGGGCGACCTTGACGTGCTGGCGGACGAAGCGTGAGAGGTAATGCGTCGGCAGGGCGGACGAGTCGGCGAAGGGCTCACCGAAGACGCGGACGAGTTTGGGCAGGTCGTCCGCGATGGTGGGCGTGATCGTCGCGTCGTGGTGATCGGTGCCAAGGTGCTGGGCAACGCGTCGGGCCGGGCCGCGCTCGTCATAGCGTGGATCGTCGAAGCCGATGCAGAACGTGCTGACCGGCCCGTGCTTCCGAGCGCACGCAGCGACAATGGACGAATCGACCCCGCCCGAGAGCAACACACCGAGGGGGACGTCGGAGAGCAGGCGCTTCCCGACAGCAGTTTCGACCGCCTCGCGGACGGTCCCGGTCGGCTGATGGTCGAGCTCGTAGCGTTGGTGGCGTAGCCGTGGGGACTGTTCCCCGCCCACGGTTAGCGTGTGCCCGGGCAACAGCTTGTGGATGCCCGCGAATGTTGTGCGATCGAACGGCACGTACCCGAACCGCAGGTAGTCCGCGAGTATGTCCGTCGCCATCGGCTCGTCGGTTCGAACCGCCCGCAGTTCACTGCCGAAGCGCACCGTTGGGCCGCCGGTGTAGTACAACGGCTTTTGCCCCACCGGGTCCCGTGCCAGCACCAGCGTTTGTCCGTTCCACCACGCGAACGCGAACATGCCGTCGAGCTTGCTCACGGCGTCGATGCCCCAGGTGCGTAGCGCGCGGATCAGCGTCTCGGTGTCGCTCTGCGTGCGCCATTCGCCGGGCAGCTCTTTGCGCAGTTCGCGGTGGTTGTAGATCTCGCCGTTGTAGGCGAGGACGTGGAGTCCGTCCGGGCCTTCCTCGACGAACGGCTGATCGCTGCGGGGGTCGGGGTCGAGGATGGCGAGGCGGCGATGGGCGAGGCCGCAATGTTGGTCGTGCCAGATGCCCTCGCCATCGGGCCCGCGATGAGCCAGAGCGCTGCCCATACGACGCAACACCGCCGGGTCTGGCGGTGTTGCGAAGGAGAGAATGCCGGCAAAGCCACACACCGTGGCCGGAGTCTACGAACTACCAGTTGAACTGGAACCGAACCCCGAAGCTGTAGATGCCGGTCGGGTAACAGCCGAGCCGGTCGTAGACGGGGTAATACGGCCGCGAGTACGTCTTTCCGAAGAAGCCGAAATCACGCCGCACCGGATGGATCACGCGGCGCGGCGACCGATGGATCGACCGGTCGAAATAGTCGTAACTGAACCGGAAATCCCTGTCGAAGCGGTTGCCGAAGGAACCGAAATGGAAGCGTGACGCGGTCGTCCGGTAGTGACGCCCGAAGCCGTAGTACGGCCCGCCGAAGTACGAACCGTAATAGCTGCGGAAGGGCGACGCATATCGGCGTCCGAAGTAGCCGTAGTTCCCGCGGAAGTGGCGGTTGTAATAGCCGTAGTCGTTGTAGCTCAGGCTGAACGTGAATCGTGAGTTGGACCGGCGGAAGTCGCTATACCGGAAGCTGCCGCGGAAGCGATCGAACCGCCTGTCGCCGAAGCGACTGTTGAACCGGCGATTGTCGAATCGGCGGAAATCATCGAACCGCCTGTTGTCGAAACGATTGTTGAAGCCGCGATAGTTCCGCGATGAGTTCCGGAACCGGGAGCTGTCGGACCGACGGACGTTGGGCCGGAAATCCCGGTCGCGGCGGTCGAACTCCCGGCTCTGCCGCGCACGACGATCGAAGTCGGTGCGATCGTTGCGGAAACGGTCACGCTGACGGACGGAAGACGACCGCTGTCGTTGCTGGACTTGTGCCCGTTGTTGCCGCACCGTCGACTGAGCCCTTGCTCGGCTCTGTGACCGCTGTTGTTCGATGCGTTGGGTTCGCTGCGTCGGCCGGGCTTGGGGGCGGTTTTGGCGCTGTGACGGACGCTCATAGCGCTGCCGTTCGGTGCGGGCCGACGATCGTTCGCGGGGCCGATCCTGGGCGTAGGAAATTCCAGAGAACGACAGGGCCAGCACTGCGGTGATCGCCGCAGTGGCCCAACGAAATCGCGGTTTCTGCTTCATAAATGGCCTCAATGGGCTAGACACGCTTGGCCGGTCCGGGTTGGGGAAATCGGTTACCGGCCGCGTAGGACTTCGTCGACGGTTGTCTGGAACGTGTTGAGCGGCACCGCGCGGACCTCGGGCTTCTCGAGCTTGCCGTTGATGCGGATGGTGAGCAGCTCGTCCCTGGCCCCGCCGATCAAGCCGCCGAGCACGGGCATGCGGTCCAGGCCGCGGTTGGCGGTGGTGATGATCAGCGCGACGTCGCGTGTGTCGAAGTCGATGCTGCCGTTGCCGCGCAGCGCGACATCGCCGCCGCTGAGTTCGAACGATTCGAGGACGAGTTGATCGCCGCTCAGGGCGTAGGCGGCGGTCGCGTCGGTGAAAGCGTTGTCGTCGGGGAAGGCGAGGTTGATGACCTGCACGAGGCCGATCATGAGCGGGAGCTTGACCAATCGGCCGCCGCGGTTGCCGACGATTGCCAGGTCTCCCCGTCCGCGTCGGCTGCGCGGATCGCCGAGCACGCCCTCGGCGGTGAGACTCGCGGTGAGTTGGGCGGTGATCGGTTCGTCGCCCGCGCCGAGTTCGACCCCGCCGGCCAGTGTCGCGACGTCCGCCTGGTGAAGCGTCAGATCGAGCAGGTAGTTCTGCGGGCCGTCCTCTGGAACTCGCAGGGTGCCGTTGCCGGCGAGTTGTCCGCCGCACCATTGGCCGCGCAGGTTGGTCATGTTCAGGACGTCGCTGTCTTCGGGCAGGTCGACGTCGACCGAGAGGTCGCCGGCCGGCCGGCCGCTGACGGTGAGCGATGTGGCCGTCGCGGTGGCGTCGAGGAGCTTGAGCTTACCGCCGGCCACCGACGCACGAGTCACCACGAACTCGCCGTCCGCGTTCTCAACCAGCACGCCGATGTCGAACCCGAGGTCATCGCCACCGACGCTGCCCGAAAAAGTGATGTCCGGCTCGTCCTCTTCCTCGCCCGGCACGATCCGCAGGTCCGGCAGGTCGACGTCCAGCCGGCCGGCGAGCGACAGTTCCGTCGCCAGTTCGGCCAGCGCTTCGGGCAGGGCGACGATCAGTTCCTCCTCGACCGGGACGTCGGTCGCCCTCAAGGCGAGCTCCCACTGCGTGCGATTGGTGCCGTCGGATTCGTGGATCGTCACGCCGCGTCCGGACAAACCTAGCGCGACACCGTTGGGCTTACTCGCGGTGACGTTCTCGAACTCGACCAGGTCGGGCATGACGATCACCCGGCCGCGGACGTTTTCGAGTTGGTACGGGATCGCCTCGGGCTTGACCCGTAAGCCGAGAGGATCGAGCGTGAGCTTGAAGTCGGCGTCTTCGCCGTCGAGCGGCCCGCTGTAGTCGAGCACGGCATCGGTCGTGCCCATCAAGTCCAGCCACTCCCAGGCGAGTCGCGCCGTCTCCGGCAAGTCCGCCCGCAGTTCGTCGGTCAACTCCAGACCGACCGCCGTCACATCGACGTCCAACATCGCCGACCGCTGTGGCGGAAACTTCACCGACCCTTCGGCACGGAGAATTTGGTTTTGCCCGCGGAAGTCGATCGTGTCGGGCCGAAGTCGCAGGCTCGCCATGTCGAGCCGTGTGGCGAACTCGCCGCCGAGTGGGTTGAGTGAGCCGTCGCGGACGATGGCGGTCAGGTCAAAGGTGGGCCGGTGATCGGCGTCGGTGCCGATGGTGCCGTCGAGGTCGAACCGGCCCCCGGGGTTCAGCTTGCGCAGGGCATCGGCCTGTTCATCGGTCAAAGCCTCCTCGATGGCCTCGTCGAGTGGCAGGTTGCGCGCGGTCAGGCTCAGTGTCGGCCGAACCGGCCGGCTGCCGTCGGGCAACGCGTCGAAGCGGATCACGCCGTCGATGGTGGCGGTGCCGCCTTCGTGCTCGGTGGTGATTTCCTGAAGAATGGCCCGATTGCGTTCGACGCGGAGAAAGCCGTTGAGCTTCTTGAGTGGGTAGGGGAACTGTTGGAACCGCCCGACGCCGTCGCGGATGTTGAGCGTCGTGACAATGTTCCAACGACCTTCACGTCCCGGCGTCCGCAGCAGCGTGCAGTTGAAGTCGCCGGTGACTTGCGGGATTTCGTCGTCGTCGGGCACGTCGAACGCGCGGAACGTTTGTTGTACCGGGCCGGGCAGTGCGGACCGGAGCAGTTCGGTCGTCGTGACGTTTTCGCCGGTGATGGTGAAGTCGACACCGGCATAGCGCCGCAGCGGCCGGATCTGCCCGTTGACCGAAACGCGCGCGGTTTCGTTGGGCGATCCGACGGGCCCGAAGCCGACCAGTTCGGTCACGCTCAGCACGTCGTCGTCGGTGTGAACGTCGGTACCGAAGGAGATGGTGCCGGTCGCGTTGCGGATGGGGTAGGGCAGGCGGTGGAACGCGAAATTGCCGTCGATGATGGTGATGTCGCCGCCGATGCGGACACGACCGCCGCGCTGTTTGCGTTGGAGCGTGAGTTCAAGTTCGGCCACGCCCGACGGTCGGAACCGGTGGTAGGCTTCGCGAACCTGCCGGGGCATGCCGGAGATGTAAGCCGGCTCTGGGGGCAATCGGAACGTCCGTGGGGTCGAGACGGTAAACAAAGCCGGGCTGTCGAGCCCATACCCGTCGGCCCGGCCGTGGATCTCCACCGGCGAACCTTCGAGTTTTCCGATGAGCGGGTCGATCGTGACCGACGAGTCGGTAAAGCGGAATGTTCCAGTCACGCTTTCAAGCATCACCGGCGGCGGCAGAAACGCGGACACCGCCGGGTCTCCCGCACCGCCCGGAAGCTGCCCGGCCAAATGCGCAAGCCAAATCCGGGCATCGATGTCGCGTTGGCTGTTCCACGCCTCCATCGGCACCTTGATCGTGCCGTCGACCAATTCCACCACGACCTCGAAGCCGGCATTCTGCTGGCGGGGTGTCTTGAACCGGTAGCGGACGGTCGGCACGTCGATCCGGCCGGCCACTTCCAGCCGTTCCCACCACTGTCGAACACGCTCCGGCAGCACCGCTTGAACATCGGAGCCGAGCGTGAAGTTGGCGACTTGGGCGGCCATCTCGCCGTTGTCCAGGTCGATGGTGCCGGATGCCGCAGGGCCGCGCTCTTCGTTGCCCCGGGTGCGGATGTTAAAGGCGTAGATCCCGCTCTCTTCGGGGGTGAGTTGGCCCTCGACGCTTACGGTGCCGATGACTTCGTCGTTGCCATCGGCATCACGCCGGGCCACTTCGACGACACCGCCACGCAGGAGGAAGGCGGGCAACTGATCAGGTGCACGAGTGGGTTCGGTCGGTCCATCGTCGGCTCCTCCGGCGAGCAGCGGGGCGAAGTTCCACTGTCCGGTGGTTTCGGATTCCGAGAGCCGAAGGGCCGGCTCGACGGCAACGATCTGTTTCGCCGCCACACGACCGCCGATGAGCGCCGCCCAGTCCAGCGACAGCCGGACCGATCGCGCCCGCAAGACCGGTGTGTCATCGCCGGGCACGCGCATCTGCACGTCCTGGAGTTGCAATCCGGTGAACAGCCCGAGGTCGGCCTTGCCGATCTGCACGTCACTCTGCGTGGTGTTGGCCAGCAGATCTTGTGCAAAGCGTCGGACCCGCTCGGCGTCGGTCACGAACAGGTAGCCGCCGATGAGCAACAGCAACGCCAACGCCGCGATCCATCGGACGATCCGCCGTCGCAACGGTTTTCGCGGCCGCGCCGCCAATGAACGCCGCCATGCGGTGTTCAGGATGGTCGACGAGGATGGGCGGTCCGTGATACTCATGCAGTGTTGCTATCCGCCGAGACTTCGATCGACTCGGGAGTTGGCGCGGATTGGCCACGGGCTTGGATCAGGGCGTGCAGTCCCGCGGCCGCGATGATCCCCAGAAACGGCTCGGCCGGCAACCGATAACGCAGCGAACCCACCGTCACCGCATGCACCAACGTCACATACACCGCCGGTAAAAGCAGAAACACGATCGTCGACCACGCCAATCGGCCCCGAACCACGCCCACGATCGTCAGTAAAAACAGCGGAATTGCCCACGCTGCTGCGATGATTACATAAAGCATTCGCCCACCGAAGTCGGCGCTGAGCGGGATCGGGCTCCACGTTCTGGCCGCCTTCACCACGGTCAGTTCGGCGACGCGCCAGGGGTGTTCGGCGACGAAGAGTTTCGCCCGGCCGGCCAGATACTGGTGGCGCTCGACCTCCGTCATCCGGCGCAACTGCGGCATCATCTGCAATACCGTCTGATCACTGGCCCCAGTCGCGTCTGGGTTGAGTCCGTCGTAGAGGGTGACGCCGGAGTTGGTCGTGGTCGGGATCGGCTCGCCGACGACGTGCCAGTTGCGCAGCGTCCAAGGCGTGAGGACCAGCGCCATGAGCAGGGCGACCGTCGCCACCGGCGGGATCGGGAACCGACTGCCGGCGTTGAACGGATGTCGGTTGTGCAACACCACCGCGAACCCGGCGATCATCAACGGCAGCCCGATCCCCGCCGGCCGGACCAGGATTGAGAGCGCGAGGATCAACGCACCGATCCACCATCCACCCGACCGCCGCCAAACACAGCAACACAACGCGGCGCCCCACAGCAGCAGCGCGATGAACAGCGTCTCGGTGAGGATCAACGCACTGAAGAAAATCAGAAACGGATTCAACGCCGTGAACCACCCCGCGACGATCGACCATTTCGCCGGCAGGAAACGCCACGCGAGCAATACCACCGCCAACACCGACGACGTGTCGATGAATGCCTGGACGATCCGCACCACGGTGAGGTTCGTCCCGCATGCCGCGATCAGTAGCGGATACCCCGGCATCCGGTACGCCCGAACCACCTGCCCGAACCGCTCATCCGAAAACGCCAACCCTTCTCCGGCCAACAGCGACTCGGCGATGGCGACGTACTCCTGTTGGTCCGGTAACGCCGAGAGATCGTCCGACCGCGTCAGACCCCACCCGACCCGCAGCACCAACGCGACCAGCAGCAACACCGCCAGCGCGGCTTTCGGCAACCGATCGTCATGCACATTCGGCCGGAACATCGACGCCGACAGTCTATGGTGAACCGATGCGAATCGCGCTGGTGCAACCCGACACGATCTGGCACGACAAGCCGGCCAACTACGCGAATCTGCGCCGACTCACCACCGACGTGCCGGCCGGGTCGGTGATCGTGATGCCCGAGATGTGCGAGGTCGGCTTCACGATGCGCAAGTCGGTGAGCACCGAGGGCGACTCGGCGACGTTCGTTCGGGAGTTGGCCGCCGAGCGGAACTGCACCGTCATTGCCGGCGTCGTGGCCGACGGGCGGAACCAGTGCGTCATCGCCAACGCCGATGGCGAGATCGTGCGGTATGCCAAGCGCAAGCCGTTCGTGTTGGTTGACGAAGCCAAGCACTACCCGGCCGGCACCGAGGCGGTCGTCGCCGAGATCGACGGCGTGAAATTCGCCCCGTCGATCTGCTACGACCTCCGCCATCCGCAGGTGTACCGGGAACCCGCGCTGCTCGGTGCGCAGGTGCTGATCAACGTCGCCAACTGGCCGGCGACCCGCGTGCATCACTGGCTCACCCTGCTCACCGCAAGGGCGATCGAGAACCAGGCCTGGGTCATCGGTTGCAACCGCTGCGGCAAGGACCCCTACGTCGAGTACCCAGGCCGAAGCATCATCGTGAACCCGCTCGGCGAAATCGTCGCCGACGCAGGCGCGGATGAAACGGTGGTGCTGCACGACATCGACATCACCGAAGTCGATCAGGCGCGGAACGACTTGCCGTTCCTGCATCCCTAAAAGCCCACGGGTTCACCCGTGGGTCTGCCACCGGTCACGCATGCCGACCCACGGCTGAAGCCGTGGGCTTTCATGCGCGGCGCTTTCTGCGACCATCGCACCCATGCAAACGCGCACCCTCGGCTCCACCGGGCTCGACGTCACCGTCGTCGGCGTCGGCACCTGGCAACTCGGCGGCGAGTGGGGTCGGGACTACACGCAGGCCGACGCCGACCCGATCTTCGACGCCGCCCGGGACGCCAGGATCAACCTCATCGACACCGCCGAGTGCTACGGCGACCACGAGTCCGAACGCCTCATCGGCAATGCCATCGCCGATGACCGCGACCACTGGATCCTCGCGACCAAGTTCGGCCACAAGTTCCACGGCAACATGGACCGCACCGAGCCCCGCGAGCCGAAAGACGTCCGCCAGCAACTGGAGGAATCGCTCCAAGCCCTCCGCACCGACCACGTCGAGCTGCTGCAGTACCACTCGTGGGGCGACGAAGAGTTTTTCAGGGACGACGTCCTCGCCGAGCTGCACAAGCTCAAGGACGAGGGCAAGTACCTCCACCTCGGCAACAGCGTCGGCTCCAACACCAACGCCAAGCAAGTCGCCGCCAGCCGGGACCGCGGCATCGAGTTCATCCAGATCATCTATAACCGCTTGGACCGCGGACCCGAACAAGAAGTCTTCGACATCTGCCAGAACCAAAACCTCGGCGTCCTCGCCCGAGTCCCCCTCGCCAGCGGCTACCTCACCGGCAAGTACGCCCCCGGCGACGAGGACAAGTTCACCGCCACCGACCACCGCAGCCGCAAGGACAAGTCCGACGTCCGCGCCAAGCTCGAAGAAGCCCAGCGCATCACACGCGACGAAGTCCCGGACGGAGTCGACATGGCCAGCTGGGCGCTAGCGTGGTGCCTGAAGAACGACGCCGTGACGACGGTCATCCCCGGCTGCAAGGACGCGGAGCAAGTGAGAAGCAACGCCGCCGCGGCGATCAAGGCCTAACCGCGTTGCGGAGCAACGCAGCTACAGGTTCAAGACTGCATGTCGCGCAGCTGCGTTGCTCCGCAACGCGGTTCGTGCGGACGTGAAACTGCCGCTACCATCACGGCGATGTCCGTTGCACCGACCCCTGTCGAGCCGATCACGCGCACCGTGGATGCGCCGCTGTTGTCGATCAAGAACCTGGAGGTTCACTTCGGGTCGGCCGACAAGCCGTTGCGGGCGGTGGACGGGATTTCCTATGACATCGCGCGGGGTGAGACGTTTTGCGTGGTGGGGGAGTCGGGGTCGGGCAAGTCGATCACAGCACTCTCGGCGATGCGATTGGTACCAAGCCCGCCCGGGCGGATTGCCGGCGGGTTGATCACGCTCGACGGGTCGGGCGACCTGACCCAGTTGCCCGAGCGGCAGATGCGAAAAATCCGCGGCTCCAAGATCGCCATGATTTTCCAAGAGCCGATGACGAGCTTGAATCCCGTCTACACCATCGGCGACCAGATCGGCGAAGCGCTCAAGCTGCACCTCGACATGAACCGGCGGGAGGCGCGCGACCGAACCCTGGAGCTGCTCGAGCAGGTGCAGATTCGCAACCCGAAGGACACGATCGACGAGTACCCGCACCGCTTCTCCGGCGGCATGCGGCAGCGCGTGATGATCGCGATGGCGATCGCGTGTGAGCCGGACCTGCTGATCGCCGACGAGCCGACCACGGCGCTGGACGTGACGATCCAAGCGGAGATCTTGCGCCTGATCGCCGAGCTGCAGGAACGTAACGGGATGTCGGTCATGTTCATCACGCACGACTTCGACGTCGTGGCTGAGATCGCCGACCACGTCGCGGTGATGCGTTACGGCAAGATCGTCGAGCAGGGCACCAAGCAGGAGGTACTGCGGAACCCGACGCACCCCTACACGCAGGAACTGATCGCCGCCTTGCCGCGCAACCTTAAGCGACTGCGTGAGGAAGAGGTCGCGGCGAAGAAGGCCGAGGGCAAGCCGGTTGTCGATCCGCATCCGTCCCATGACGAAACAGCACCGGGGGCGGCCACCGATGCAGTGTTGCAGGTCCGCGATCTGCGCGTCTGGTTCCCAGTGAAGAAGGGCCTGCTGCAGCGGACGGTCGATCATGTGAAGGCCGTCGACGACGTGAGTTTTGACTTGCCCAAGAGCCAGATCCTCGCGGTGGTCGGCGAGTCGGGCAGCGGCAAGACGACGCTGGGCCGGGCGATCTTGCAGCTGGTGCCGCCGACGGCGGGGAGCGTGATCTTCGAGGGCGACGAGTTGGTGGGTCGGTCGGCGGGTTCTCTGCGCCCGTATCGGCGAAACGCTCAGATCATTTTCCAGGACCCGTACTCGGCGCTGAACCCGCGCATGACGATCGGCGGGATGCTCACCGAGATCATGCGCGTCCACAAGATCGGCGACTCCAAGGCCGACCGGCAGGACCGGGCCGAGGCGGTGATGAAGCGCGTCGAACTCGAACCCGAGATGCTCCGCCGTTACCCTCACGAGTTTTCCGGCGGCCAGCGCCAACGCATCGGCATCGCCCGGGCACTCATCCTTCAGCCCCGCTTCATCGTCTGTGACGAAGTCACCAGCGCCTTGGACGTGAGCGTTCAGGCGAAGCTGCTGCAACTGCTGCTGGACCTGCGTGACGAGTTCGGGCTGACGTACCTGTTCATCACGCACAACCTCGGCGTGGTGGAGTTCCTCGCCGACGAAACGCTGGTGATGTACAAGGGCAAGATCGCCGAGCGCGGCCCGACCGAGCAGGTCGTCAACGACCCGCAGGACGACTATACGAAGAAGCTGCTCGCGGCGGTGCCGCGGATGTGAGCGGCGTACGCCGATGGCTGAAACAGAACACGACCCCGCGTGGTAGCGGGGTCGTGTGCTTTGGCAGGGTTGTGGCCCGCCGGGCGAAGAAGTCTGGCAGCGTTACCGCCGAGCCTTTTTGGTCGTCTTCTTCGCGGCCTTTTTGCGAGTCGCTTTTTTGGCCGTCTTTTTCACGGCTTTTTTGGTCGACTTCTTGGCCGTTTTCTTCGCGGCCTTTTTGGCCACTTTCTTGGTCGACTTCTTGGCGGTCTTCTTCGCCGCTTTTTTCGTCGACTTCTTCGCAGCCTTCTTGGCTACCTTTTTCGTCGACTTCTTGGCGGCCTTTTTGGGGGCTGCTTTTTTGGTCGACTTCTTGGCCACCTTCTTACGGGTGGCCTTCTTCACGGATTTCTTGGCCGTCTTTTTAGCGGCCTTCTTGGCGGTCTTCTTCGCCATGGTGGGTGCCTCACAGTTGGAGCCGGACGGCGTATCGCCGGAGCGATCGGGCCGTCCCTGGAGTCCCGTGGACGATGCTGGTTGGTGAAGTGAACAACTCCTTTGCACGAACATCGCAACGCCCGGAAACGGTTGCCGCCAAAGCACCGATGCTCACACATCTTGCACCTCGGCGGCCACACACACCAACGCAGTGTGTGTATACCGGCCATCGGCATATCAGGAATCGCCGCGTAAGTCGAGTCCGAATGATTTTTCGGTCACGATTTTTTCCGCGCCGCGTTGCCGTTTTCGCTCAGTAGCCGCGCGGCATTACGAGCCAAAGCAGCAGGTAAACGAGCAGGCCCGGGAACGCCACGCTCACGATCGAGACGATGACGTAGAGAACGCGCACGAGCGTCGGATCCCAACCAAGAAACAGCGCGATACCGCCGCAGACGCCACCGATCATGCGGTGGGATTCCGAGCGTGCCAGACGTTGGGTGGGGTCGAGTTGCATGGGCATATCTTCGTCACCAAGCATGCGCGCGTCGATGGGAAAGTTGCGGCGAGTTTGGAACGGGGCGGAGTCGGTAGTGGGTAGAACTTAGTTGGTAGACCCGCGGGTCCGGACGCCGGTCTACCAACTAAGTTCTACCCACTACCGACTTCCCCCGCTTCTGTTACGCTTGCCCCATGCGGATCATCGATCTCGACACCATGCCTTACCAAGCGGCGTGGGATGAACAGCTTCGGTATCACGCCGAGGTGCTCGAGAACGGGGAGCCGGTGCTGATCACCGTGGAGCATCCGCCGACGATCACGTTCGGTCGGCGGGCTGACGACGCCGAGGGCAACCTCAAAGTCGATCGTGATCTGCTGAAGCGTAAGAACGTCGCGCTCGTCGAGTCCGACCGTGGCGGAGACATCACCTACCACGGGCCCGGCCAACTCATCTGCTATCCGATCGTCCGCATCGCCGATCACGGCCTGACCGTCGGCAGCTACATGCGCCTGCTGCAAGACGCCACGATCCAGGCTCTGGCCAAGTTCCACCTGCCGGCGCGGACCGATCCGGACGCGGTGGGGGTGTGGGTCGACCCGCCGCACGTCCGCGGCGTCGAGTCGGCCAAGATCGCGGCCATGGGCGTGCGGGTCCGCAAGGGGGTCACCCTTCACGGGCTCGCGCTCAACATCGAGACCAGGCTCAGCGACTTCGAGATGATCGTGCCTTGCGGACTGGAACGGCCGGTGACGAGCGTGCAGGCGGTCCTGGGCAGCCACGCCCCGAGCTACATCGCGGTCAAGGCGATGATGGTTCGGTGCCTCAAGTCGGCACTGGCCCGCTGATCGGGCCTGTCGACCACCGGGCCTGTCGACCGGGCAAGCGGGCGCGCCTAACCTCTCCGCCCGACCGAAAGAGCCCGCCATGCGAACCACCCACAAGCCCAACAAGAGCTACAAGAAGCGCGTGAAAGTCACCGCCACCGGCAAGGTTGTCTACCAGCAGGCCAACCGTCGGCACTTGCTCAGCGGTCGCACCGGCGACCAACTCCGCCGCTATGCCCGTCCCGGCGTTCTCGACGAAACCCAGGCCAAGCCCATCCGGGCCCTCATTGGCAAAGCCGGTAAGAATCCCACGAAGGTCGCCTACCTTAAGGAACAAGCCCGCCGCAAGGCCGAGGCCGAGAAGTAAGCCACGACGCTGCTTCTCCAAATCCAAAGCGTGCCCGGCGTTGGGCGCGCAGCTAAGCCGGCCTGTGAGCCGTGCCCCTGGCTTCCATTGATCCCGAAGGACACCCCCATGCCACGCATCACCGGTGGGGCCAAGCAGGCCCAGAAACGTAAGAAGCTCCTCAAGCGCGCCTGCGGCACCGTCGGCCAGCCCGGCCACAACTACCGCTCGGCTATCACCGCCGTCAAACGCGCCGACAAGTTCGCCTGGATCCACCGCCGCCAGAAGAAGCGCAACTTCCGCCAGCTTTGGGTGATCCGCCTCAACGCCGCCTGTCGCGAGCGCGGCGTCCGCTACAGCCAGTTCATCCACGCCCTCACCAAGAGCGGCATCGAGCTCAACCGCAAGATGCTCAGCGAGCTCGCCATCGAAGACCCCAAAGCCTTCGACGCGGTGTTCGATCAGGTCAAAAGCCACATCGCGTAAGCGAAGCCTTAAGTCTGAACACGAACGGGTGAAGTGGGACAACGGTCCGACTTCACCCTTTCCTTTGGAGCCGCGTTGCGTGACAACGCGGCTCACATTTACCCCGTTGTCCGCAACCCTGACGCGATCGCGTTGACGTTTAGCAGTAGTTGCGGCAGCAGATCGCTGTCTTCGTCGCTGCGCCACTCGCGTAGCAGGGCGATTTGTTGGCGGTGCAGGGCGTGCAGGCGTTCGTCGCGCATCTGCAGCGTCTTCCACATGCGGGGCCGACGTTGGTCGAGTTCCTTGCCATAGATCGCGTCGAGCATTCGCCGGGTCCGGTGGTACTCGTCGAGCACACGTCCGAGGAAGGTCTCGCGCAACGCTTCGTCGTCGACGAGTTGGGCGTAGAGCGACATGAGTTCCTCGTTGGCGCTGGCGATGTTGGTCTCGACGTTGGTCAGCACGTACCGCAGGAATGGCCAGCGATCCGCGGCCGCGTCGATTTCGTTGAACACCGATGCGTCGGACTGCTGAAGCTTTTCCAGCGCGGTGCCGAGCCCATACCAGCCCGGCAGGTAGAACCGCGCCTGGTTCCAGCTGAACACCCACGGAATCGCCCGCAGGTCTTCAAGTTGCCGCTCGGCTTTCTGGCGTCGGCGCGACGGGCGGGAGCCTATATTGCTCTGTTCGAGCACGTCAATCGGCGTTGCTTGTCCGAAGAACCGCAGAAACCCGTCGGTCGCGAGCAGGTCCTGATACGCCTCCCGGCTGGTCTGGGCGAGTTGCTTGACGACCTGCTGCAGCGGCCGGGGACGGTGGCCCTTGGCATTGTGCAGCAGCGTCACGCCGCTGACTCCGGCGACGAGCAGTTCGAGGTTGTGCACCGCCGTCTCGTGGTTGGCGTACTTCTGGGCGACGGTTTCGCCTTGTTCGGTGAGCCGCACGTCCCCGCCGAGGCTCGCAAACGGCAACGCTTCGAGGAACCGGTGGGTCGGCCCGGCGCCGCGGCTGATCGTGCCGCCGCGACCGTGGAAGTAGCGCAATCGAACGCCCGCCTCCTCGGCGAACGCGCTGAGCTTCTCTTGCGCCGCGTGCAGGGTCCACTGGCTCGACAGGATGCCGCTGTCCTTGTTGGAGTCGGAGTAGCCGAGCATGACCTGCTGCACGCCGCCGCGCCGATCGATCGAATGCCGGGTGACCGGGTGGGCAAGGAAATCCCGCAGGATGTCCGGGCCACGGCGTAGGTCGTCGACCGTTTCCAGCAACGGCACCACCGGCAGCGGACAAGTGAGCTGGCCGTCGTTGAACTTCGCAAGCCCCGCCTCTCGGGCGAAGATGTACACCACCAGCAGGTCGCTGACGCGCTGGGTCATCGAGACGATCAACGCGCCGAGCCCGTCGGTGCCGCGGCGGTCGATCTGCTCGACGAGGATGCGGTAGGTCGCCAGCACGTCGTCCGCTTCGGTGCCGAGGTTGCGGCCCCAGCGGGAGAAGGGCCGGGGGCTTTGCAACTCGGCGTTGAGCAACGCGAGCCGGCGATCTTCCGGCCAGTCGGCCCACGAATCGGCATCGTCGACGCCCGCGCTTCGGAGCAGTTGGCTCATCGCGCGATCGTGGAAGCCCGAGTTCTGCCGGATGTCGAGCGCGGCCAGGTGCAGGCCGAAGCAGTCGAGCGTGCGGATCAGCGGGTCGAGGTCGAGCGTGACGAGTCGGCCGGCCCCAACGGCCAACAGGCTCGCTCGCAGCACCATCAGATCGGCCCGGATCTCGTCGGCACTGACGTAGCCGTGCCCATCGTCGGCGTCGAGGTCGCCGGTGCGTGGCAGGTGGGTACGCATTAGTTGCACGAGTTGTCGCCACGGCTCGTCGCCGAAGCGCCGATGAAGGCGGTGCCAACGTCGCGGGTGATGGTGGGCGAGTTCGTCGATCCGTTTGAGCAGGGCGGGCAGCGGTTCCTGGAAGCTGCCGCTGAGCGTGAGCGTCTCGGCCAACGCGGAGAGTTGGCGGTCGAGCACCTTCACCGCGCCGCGGCGGAGTTCGTCCAGTGTGTCGCGGGTGACCTGCGGCGTCACGCCAGGATGACCGTCACGATCGCCGCCGGCCCACAGTCCGAACCGCACCTGCGGCAATGCGGCCGGCTCGGCGATCGCCGCCGGATCAAATCCCACCGCCGCCCACGCCGATCGCAGTCGCCGGTCGACGCCGGCTAGTGCGTCGGGGAACACCTCACGCAGGTAGTAGATCAGGTTGTCCCGCTCGGCGTCGACGGTCGGCTTGTCCAGCAGGATCTCGCCGGTCCGCCAGAGCCGCTCCAGCGACGCCATCATCCGAAGGTCGTTGCGGTCGCGGTCGGCGGGGGTGACGTCGTCCTCGCGATCGCTCATCAGCCGGTACATCGCCCGGTGTTGTTCGAGGACGGTGGAGCGTTTCGCCTCGGTCGGGTGGGCGGTGAGCACCGGCTCGATCCGCATCTTCGGCAACGCCGCGGCGACGTCGGCCTCGCTCACCCCGGCGTCCTTGAGCTTCCGCAAGTGCTGACCCCACGACCCCGGTAGCGCCGCCGGCCCGCCCTCGGATTCACGCCGCTCCCGGAACCGCGCCGCGGCGTTTTCCTCGACCATGTTCAACAACTGAAACGCGATCGAGTCCACCTGCCCGAGCCGCTGCGCATCATCGTCGTTGTCCGGCACATGCTCGGTGTCGCCCGCCTCCCGCACATGCTCGGCCAACTCACCCTCGCCAAGATCATCCAGCGTGCGATGAAAAAGGTTCGTCAGCCGAGCCAGGTCGGCATCAATCTTGTCAAACGAACGAGCAGTGGGCGTGGGGACATCAGCAGACACGGCGGCAGTGTACGGGGCTCACCCCCAGAGCACGGAGAACGTCCGACGCGATGCCGGCTCGGCGTGCTTGGTCTGGTCCGTGCATCTGCTAGCTTGCGGCGATGGCCGAGCCCGCGCCCAACACGCTGTACTACGGGGACAACCTGCAAATTCTGCGCGACCATGTCGTCGACGCGTCGGTCGATCTCGTTTACCTCGATCCGCCGTTCAACTCCAACGCTGATTACAACGTGCTCTTCGCCGAGCAGTCCGGCGCTGCCAGCAGCGCCCAGATCAAGGCGTTCGGCGACACGTGGAAGTGGAACGACGAAGCGGCCGCGAACTTCGAAGAAGCGATCACCAGCGGTATCGACCGCCTTGCCAGCCTCATGGTCGCCTTCCGCGACTTCATGCCGCAAAGCGACATGCTCGCGTATCTATCGATGATGGCCCCGCGGCTGGTCGAACTTCGCCGCGTCCTCAAGGACACCGGCAGCCTCTACCTGCACTGCGACCCCACGGCGAGTCACTACCTGAAGTTAGTGCTCGATGCGGTGTTCGGACCGGAGCATTTCAAGAGCGAAATCATCTGGAGAAGAACCGGTGCTCACGGAAAAGCGAGGCGCTTCGCGCCGGTGCATGACACGATCTTCTACTACGTGAAATCGCCAGACTTCGTTTGGAATCGACCGACCCGCCCATACATGCGAGGGCACGTTGAGCAGTATTTCGTTGAAGATGAGCATGGCTGGCGAACTGACTATTACGGCAATGTCCTTACTGGGTCGGGAACCCGCGGTGGTGAATCAGGTAAGCCATGGAAAGGGTTTGACCCGACTGCGAAGGGACGATACTGGGCCATTCCGGGGAAACTACTTGAGCAGATGAACGAAGACTTCAGTGGTCTTTCACAGCACCAAAAACTCGATCGTTTGTATGAGTTGGGCTGCATCAAGATTGAACCTGAGTCTGCTTGGCCGATACCCGAATGGTATGTGAAGCCGGATCATGGAACTCCTGTTTCCGACCTATGGACTTACCAGCCCTACACGGACGGTACTGTGTTTGGAACCGACGAAGGAATCGATGAAGATGTGCGGTGGCTATCGACACAAGACAAAGAGCGCCTCGGCTACCCCACGCAGAAACCCGAGGCCCTGCTTGAACGCATCATCAACGCTTCCAGCAACGAGGGCGACGTCGTGCTTGATCCGTTTTGCGGGTGCGGCACGGCGGTGGTCGCGGCGCAGAAGCTGGGCCGCCGTTGGCTCGGCATCGACATCACGCACCTGGCGACGAACCTGATCAAAGTCCGGCTGCGGGACACGTTCGGCCTGCACGCCGAGGCGGATTACGACGTGGTCGGTGAGCCGGAGAGCATCTCCGGGGCGCACCAGCTTTTCGAGGACGACGCGTACCAGTTCCAGTACAGGGCGTTGTCGCTGGTTGAGTGTTTCCCGCAGGAGAAGAAGAAGGGGGCGGACAAGGGTATCGACGGTCGGCTGTGGATCGACGACGGCGGGAAGACGCGGCAGGTGATCATCAGCGTGAAGGGTGGGAAGAACGTGAGCGTGCAAATGGTGCGGGACTTGCGCGGGGTGGTGGAGCGGGAGAAGGCGGCGGTCGGAGTGTTCATCACGCTCGCTGAGCCGACCAAGCCGATGGTGAAGGAAGCGGCCGATGCGGGGTTCTTCGAGAGCGGCACGGTGGCCGGCTCGAAAGTGCCGCGGCTGCAAATCCTTACGATCCAGAATCTGCTCGACGGCGACCACATTGAGCTGCCGGCTCAAACGCTCATCCGAGCAACCAAGCAAGCCCCCAAAGCTCGCAAGCGAAAGAAGGAAGAGCCCGGTTTGTACGGGTGACGCGCTAGTTGTTGATCATCGCATCAGACTCGGCATCATCCCCGAGAAACGCTGCGAACCATGCGTTACTCCGCCGGGCATCCTCGACGCTCCCGCTGGCGACGACGCTTCCGTTTTCGATGACGTAGACCAGGTCGGCCGACTCGATCAGGCTTGGGCGGTGGCTGGTGAGCACCGTCGTTCGTCCGCGGAGCAGTTCCATGATCGAGCGCAGGATCGCGGCTTCGCTGGCGGGTTCGACGCTGCTGGTCGGCTCGTCGAGCAGCAGGATCTCCGGGTCGGCGAGGAAGGCGCGGGCGAGGCTCAGGCGTTGCTTCTGGCCGCCGCTGAGCAGAACGCCGCGCTCGCCGACCATGGTGTCGTAGCCGTCGGGTAGGGCGTCGATGAACTCGCCGATGTTCGCCGCGGTGACGGCGGCTTTCAGTTGTTCGTCGCTTGCGTTGGGCCGACCGAAGCGCAGGTTGGCCGCGATGGTGTCGGCGAAGAGGAACGTCTCCTGTTGCACCAGCGCGTAGTGCCGACGCAGCGCCCCGCGCTGCACGTCGCGCAGGTCGATGTCGTCGAGCGTGATCTTGCCGGTGGTCGGGTCGTAGAACCGCAGCAGCATGTTGAGCACGGTGCTCTTGCCTGCACCGCTGGGGCCGCAGAGCGCGACGGTCTTGCCGGCGGGAATGTCGATGGTCACGTCGCGCAGCACCGGCTCGGGTTTGTTGCGGTAGTGGAAGGTCACGCCCTCGAGCCGCAGATGCCCGTCGACTTTCGGCAGCGGCTTCGCGTCGGGCTTGTCCGGTAGCTCGACCGGCTCGTCCAGCACCTCGAACACCCGCCGCGCCGCCGCCGTGCTGCGCTGGATCAGATCGTTCACCCGTGCCAACGTGAACACCGGCCCGAACAACCGCCAGTAAAACGCGCGGAACGCCAGCAACCCGCCAAGCGTAAACGAGCCGGTGAGAATGAAGTACGCCCCCGACCCGTACATCGCGACGCCGGCGAAGTTGGCGAGCACGCCGGTGAAGGGGAAGTAGATCGTGCGCATGTTCGTCGCGCGGATCTGGTCGTCGTAGTTTGTTTCGGTCGCGTCGGCGAAGCGCTTGGACTCGACGACTTCGCGGTTGAAGATCTTGATCGTGGTCAGCCCCCCGAGGTTCTCCTGCAGCCGCGTCGAAACCGCGCCAGCCGATTCACGGGCTGCCTTATAGATCGGCTTCGCCTTCGCGTTGAAGATTCGCAGCAGCGCGTACACCATCAGGATCGGCACGACCGTGAACAGCGCCACCCGCCAGTCAATGAAGAACACCGTCACCACCGCCGCGAGCCAGATCAGGCCCTCGGCAAGCACTTGGTCGACGCCGTTGACGATGAACTGCTGGACTTGGTCGACGTCACCGATGCCGCGCGACATGAGATCGCCGGTACGTTGTCGGTGGAGGTAGCCGAGCGATTGGTGCTGGAGCTTGTCGTACACGTCGCGGCGCAGGTCGAGGATGAGTTTCTGGGCGGCCCGCTCCATGAGATTGGTCGACGCCGCCTTGAACGCGATGCCGAGCACCGCGATGACCGCCATCCACACCATCACGCTTGCCAGCAACGCCGGCCAAGACGTGAGCATACCGCCCAGCGACACCGCCGCGTGCAACCACGGATGCGCCTCCCCTGGCGTCGCCCCGGTCAGGAACGGCGTGATCAAATCATCCACGAGGTACAACGCCGCCGCCCCCGGCACCAACTCACACGGCACGCTGAGCAACAGCAGAAACAACCCGCCCCCGACGAGCTTCCGATGCGGTCCGAGCAACCCCAGCATCCGCCGAAACACGGGCGACTCGGCGGGTTCGGTGCGTTCGCGGCGAAGCATCGGCCCGACAGTAGGGGCGGACAGTTGACACGACCGACGGCGAAAGCATTGACAGCCGTAGCATGATCATGATAATCATGAGTTGGCTCCGCGTGGGGCTTTCACGACATTCTTGAGATTGGAGAGACCGTGCAACACACACGCATCTGCGTCGCTGTGCTGGCGATCGGCGTCGGCTCGTCCGCCGTGGTGGCGGGCATCGAGCCCGAGTCGGTCTACCTCTGGGACGCGAACATGACCGTGGAACTCGCGCCCGGGAACGACCCCGACCCGTTCAACAACGTCAGCACCGAGCAGTCGCTGGCCAACATCATCGACCTGCCCTCGGCTGATGCGGGCGAACTTCACAACCAGTCCACCCACGTTTGGACCACCGGCGACCCGCTGGGCCTGCGATTCGATTTGCTCGTCGAGTACGACCTCACGACGATCCACTTCTGGAACTACCACAGCGAAGGCTTCGACGTCGATGACATCGACTTCACGTTCTTCGACGCGAACATGGACTTGGTCGGCACGATCAACGATGTCGAGCCGGCGCTGGGTAACGCAACTGGCAGCGACAGCGACCCGATCTTCGCCGAGGACATTCCGTTGAACTTTCCGTCGAAGGTGCAGTTCGTCGACGTGGTGCTCAGCGGCACCAACACGCAGGTCGACTTCAACAACCTCGGCTTCACCGGCACCGTCACGGTTATCCCCGAGCCGGCAACGCTTGGCCTGCTCGGCGGGCTCGGGCTCACATTGCTGCGACGGCGTTGAGCCACGCTTTCGATTCGCGCGGCCGGCGGAAATGGTGCAACGCCATCTCCGCCGGCAGTGCGTTCATGACTTTCACCAACTCCGGCCGACGGTCTCTGTGGAAGCGCCAGACGTAGCGCATGAACTCCGGGTCGAACTTCTCGACACAGCCTTCGGTGATGTCGGTTCGTTGGCGGAAGCGGCCGACGATGTGACGTTTGAGGACGCGCCAGCGGTAGAGCCGTGGCGGGTAGTCGAGCCAGACGATTGTGTCGGCGCGTGGCAGGCGCAGGTCGAAGCTCGAGCTGTAGTTGCCGTCGATGATCCAGCGATTGCCGGCGACGATCGCGGTGAGTTTTTCGCGCAGTTCCTCGCGGCTCGACTCGACCCAGCCGGGCTTCCAGTGCAGGCGATCCATGTGATGTACCGGCAGGCCGGTTCGCTGCCCGAGTTGGATGGCCAGCGTGCTCTTGCCCGCACCACAGGGGCCGACGATCAGGATGCGTTGCATTGGGTTGGACATCAGTCGGCCAGATCCGTCGCCGGGTCGAACTCCGCATCGCGGGTCAGCAGGAACCGGTCGAGTTCGACGCCGTCCTCGCGCATGGAAATTGTCACCGTCCGCACGCCCGGCTCGTCGATGTCGAGCCAGATCGTCAGCGGATCGCCGCAGTGATTGTCGGGGACGCGCTGGTTGCTCGACCAGGTCCACGCACCCTTGCCGGCGCACCACTGCACGCGCTGCGACGTTTCAGGCCAGTCGTCGTCGAGGCCGACGTGGATGCCGTTGTCCTCGGTGCCGATCGAGTGGGCACACGCCCAGACGTAGTAACGACCCGGCTCGTCGAACCGCACGCGGTAGTGCAGCACGCCCATCACGCCCGGCACGTTGGAAAAATTCTCGCCGCTGATGAGCGGGTCGTCGTGGGTTACCCGCGTGTCGGGCAGGGCTTCGATGTACGCACCGCCGGAGGCTGTGGCCGGTTCGGTCGCGTCGTCGTCCCGGCCCTCGACCTCGGCCATGGCATCGACGGACTGCACGTACCACCGCCGCACGTCGTCTTTCGTTTGTTCAACGAACGATTCGGCTTCGATGACGGCGACGCCGTCGGTGAAGGTGTGCGGTGCGGGTCCGGTCGTCGGCGCGGCGGCGAGTGTGGCAAGGAGAAGGACGAGCATTCGGTCAACATAACGGCAATGGCCTGGCGTTTGACATAGGGTCGGCCATGGAACTTCAACTCAACGGCAAACGTGCCCTCGTCACCGGCAGCACCAAGGGCATCGGCAGGGCGATCGCTCAGTTCCTTGCCAACGAGGGCTGCGACGTGATCGTCAACGGACGTACACAGGCCGACGTCGACGCGGTTGCCCGTGAGCTCGGCGGCCTCGGGTTGGCCGGTGATGTTGCGACTGCTGATGGCTGCGCGAAACTCATCGAGCAGGCCGGCGAACTCGACATCCTCGTCAACAACACCGGCATCTTCGAGCCCAAGCCTTTTGGCGAGATCCCCGATGAAGACTGGCAGAGGATGTTCGATGTGAACGTGATGAGCGGCGTGCGGCTGAGCCGCGCCGTGCTGCCGGGGATGATCGAGCGTGGCTTCGGCCGGATCATCTTCATCTCCAGCGAGTCGGGCCTGAACATCCCGACCGAGATGGTCCACTACGGCTGGACGAAAACGAGCCAACTCGCCATCGCTCGCGGCATTGCCAAGACCGCCGCCGGAAGCGGTGTCACGGTCAACAGTGTCCTGCCCGGCCCGACGTGGACCGAGGGCGTCGAAAACTTCGTTGGAGAAATGGACGTGAGCAAAGATGCCTTTGTGAGTCACGCCCGTCCCGGTTCCCTTACCGGTCGCTTTGGCACGCCCGAAGAAATCGCCGCCGCTGTCGTGTTCCTCTGCTCACCGCGAGCCGCGAACACGACTGGTGCGACGCTCCGTTCCGACGGTGGCATCGTCGATCTGCCGTTCTAGGACCGATACGAGCCAGCGACTCGTCTCCCGTGGCCGTCGGAGATGGTGCAGCGCCGAGCGTACGTCCGACCCACGCGTTCGTTGGCCCGATCGGACGAAGTGGCGTATGCTCTGAACCGCAGTAGAGGAGAATTCATTGAATAACAAACGTTTGTGTAAAGGTGTTGCCGCGTTTGCGATCGTGGCCGGGTTTGTTCTCGCCCCCGTCTCGGCATGGGCCGCGGGGCTGACCGTCAATAACGGACAGTTCGAGCAAAACAACCGGGCGTATCGCGGCCTCGGGGTCAACTACTACGACGCTTTCCTGCGGACTTTGCGGAACGGCAACGACACGAGCTACGAAGCCGGCTTCGCCGAACTGGGGCAGCGGAACATCCCTTTCGCCCGGATCAACTTCGGCGGCTTCCTGCCCGACGACTTCGCGCTGTATCAGTCCGATCGGGCCGAGTATTTCCGCCGGCTCGACGCGGTCGTCGCCAGTGCCGAGGCCAACGGTGTCGGGCTGGTGCCGACACTGTTCTGGAACCGGTTCGCGGTCCCGGACCTGGTCGGCGAGCCGGGCAGTGCGTGGGGTGATGCCGATAGCCAGACCCGTGCATTCGCCCGCGAGTACGCCACCGAGATGGTCACCCGCTACCGCGACTCCGATGCGATTCTGATGTGGGAGTTCGGCAACGAGTTCAACCTCGCCCAGGACTTGCCGACCCAGAACCCTGACCAGTTCATCGCCCCGGCACGCGGCACGCCGGATCAGCGGACCGACGCCGACAAGATCTCCAGCACTGCCGTTCGGGCGGCCATCGCCGAGTTCGCCGGCATCGTCAACACGCTCGATCCTGGCCGTGCAACCACGACCGGCCATTCCGTCTCCCGTCCCGGTGCGTTTTCGCTCCGTACCACGGGCGACTTCGGCCGCGACACGAGGGCCGAGTTCGCGCAGATCACCCTCGATGATCACGCCGCCGTCGATGCCATCAGCCTGCACGCGTACTACCACAGCATGCTCGGCGTCTCGCGCGAAGACCAGACCGAGACGCCCACGCGGTTCGACGATCCGAACGTGACGTACCTGGACGTTCTCTTCGAGGCGGCTGAGTTTGCCGATGCGTCGGGTAAGCCGCTCTTTCTCGGTGAGTTCGGCGTGGCCGACGTGTTCAACTTCCCCATCGAAGACGACGGCGACCCCGACAACGACAACGAGCAACGCATGCGGATCATCCTCGACGCCATCGTCGCCGCCGACGTTCAACTCTCAGCCCTTTGGGTGTACGACTTCGTCGGCGACAGCGCCGCGATCGACGATCGCGGCTGGAACATCACGCCTGACGGCGACCGGGCCTTCCACCTCGATTTGCTGCAGGAGTACAACGCGATCGTCGCGATTCCGGAGCCTGCGGCAGTGGGGGCGGGGTTGCTCCTCGGTGGCGTCGCGCTGCGTCGGGTGCGTTGAGGTTGCCTAGTCGGCCCGCACTTCGTTGGGCGCCTCCGCGCCGGCTTCGAAGCGCGTGAGGTTGTCGATCGTCGTCTGGGCGATCTCGGTCAACGCTTCGCGCGTGAAGAACGCTTGGTGCCCGGTGATGAGCACGTTGGGAAATGTCAGCAGCCGGGCGAAGGTGTCGTCGCCGAGGATGTCCCCGGAGCGGTCGGAGAAGAACAGGCCGTCCTCTTCCTCATAAACGTCCAGGCCAAGGGCGCCGAGCTTCTGCGACTTGAGCGCGGCGATGACCGCCCGCGTGTCGACCAAGCCGCCGCGGCTGGTGTTGATCAGCATCACGCCATCCTTCATCCGCCCGAGCGTGTCGTCGTTGACCAGGTGATAGGTTGCGTCGAACAGCGGGACGTGCAGCGTGATCACGTCGCTCTCGGCCCAGAGCTGATCGAGTTCGACATACTCGACATCGAGACCGTCAGCGGGGTTGGGGTCGTGGGCGAGGACGGTCATGCCGAAGCCGCGCAGGATCCGACAGCACGCGGCCCCGATGAGCCCGGTCCCCACGACGCCGGCCGTCTTGCCGTGCATCTGGAAACCCAACAACCCGTCGAGCGCGAAATTCCCCTCGCGGACACGGTTGTACGCCTTGGGCAGCCGGCGGTTGAGCGCGAGCATCAACCCGACCGCGTGCTCCGCGACGCCCTGCGGCGAATACGCCGGCACCCGCGCGACACGGATGCCGTGCTGCTTGCACACGTCGAGGTCCACGTTGTTGAACCCCGCCGACCGCAGCACGATGAACCGCACGCCCATGCTTGCGAGCCGTTCAATCACATCGGCCGAGGCTTCGTCGTTGACGAACAGGCACGCCGCGTCGAACCCGTCGGCCAGTGCGGCGGTCTCGATCGTGAGCCGCGGCTCGAGGAATGTCAGCGCATGATTAGCCGACGCTTCGGAGAGAAATCGCTCGTCGTACGGCTTGGTCGAAAACACGCAGCATCGCATGTCACAGTCTACGGTGTGCCGTGCCAACGCCTGTCGTCATCCTCAACGGTTTCCTCGGCTCGGGCAAAACGACGCTCTTGCAAAACCTGCTCGCCCAAGCCGGGCGCGCCGGGCTGGCGGTCGGCGTCGTTGTCAACGACATGAGCGAGCTCGACGTCGACGGGGTGCTGGTGGGGGAGTCGGCGTACTTCGAGGAGCGGGACGGACTGTTCCAGACGATCGCGTCGTGTGTGCTGAGCAGTCGCAAGGGCATCGGCGAGCTCGACGCTGCGCTGGCGAAGCTCCGTGCGGTCGGCCCGCTCGATCTGGTCATCATCGAGACGTCGGGCAGTTGCCACCCGATGCCGCTGGTGCGGTTCTTCCAAACGAGTGACGCCCACCGCCTCACCGGCATCCTCACGCTCGTCGACAGCGCGATGATCGAGCAGGACTACGCCGGCGGCGAGCGGATCTTCCCGACGATGCAGCGCAACCTGCAGCAGCAGACACGCGACACGACGAACCTGCTCGTCGAGCAGGTGATGTTCTGCAGCGACCTGATCCTGACCAAGGCCGACCGGCTCGGCGCGGGCCGGCTGCAGGCGATCGCGTCGGCGGTGCATCAACTCAACCCGTTCGTCACCGTCCGCTCGGTTGCGTGGGGGAGCCTGAGCCTCGACGACGTGCTCGCCTTGCCCGGCTACGACTTCGACCGCGTCGCCAAGCTCATCGACGAACTAAGCCCGACCTTCGACGCCGATGCCGAGGAGGATCAGCCCTACAACCTCGCCACCCGCGTCATCAAGGACGACCGCCCGTTCCACCCGCAACGGCTCTGGGACACGTGCCAACAACAGCTCGGCCAGCACATCTACCGCAGCAAGGGTTTCTTCTACCTGCCGACGCGTGACAACGTCTCGCTGCTCTGGAACCAGGCCGCCGGCGGGATCGACCTCGAACTGGTCGGCTACTGGCGGGCCGGCATCGTCGACAACCCCAAGAGCAACCTCGACGAAGCCGAACGCACCGCCCTCCGCGAACGCCTAGCGGCAGAGGAAGGCCGTTTCGGCGACCGCCGCTGCCACCTCACCATCATCGGCGACGCCGCCCAAGTCGACCGCTTCGCCGAAACACTGGCGGGGTGCTTCCTCACGGATGACGAGATCAAGCAATGGCAGGCCGGCGACGACTTCCCTGACCCGTGGCCAGCGAACTGCGTCGCAACTCCCGGCTGACTCTGTCACGGAACGGTCATGCCGTTCACGTCCCTGGACCACACCAAGTACGTTTTCTCCCTTCCTAGCGTCCTCGATCGATGAGGCTAAAGTCTCGCGAGGTCAACTAGCCCACCAGCCGAACTCAACGCGGTCAACGTCAATGCCTCACGCACTGGAAGAGAAATATGATCTCACCGCTCAGGAACTACTTGACGCGATCGATCGCAGGCTTCGCTTGAAGGTTGCACTCGAAGGCGCGGTTGCGGAAGTCCATTTTGAGCGAAAGCTTAAGGTGGCCAGCTCCGAGGGGTGGCTTTGTTCGTACGAGTCACATGACCAGGATGGAATGCACGATTTCACTTTTACCACGCTGGCCGAGACTGAACTCCGCGTTGAAGTGAAGACGATCCGAAACTCTGCATCGCCGCAGGTGGAGACCCAGAAAACACGGGCTGCTAAAGGAGATCCAAGCAGCCGTTACTACGATCATGACCACTTTGACGCTGTGGCAGTCTGTATCGGAAGAAGAACTGATGACTGGACGCAGTTTCGTTATGCCCTTACTCGCGATCTCGAACGTCACAAAGCCTACCCGGGTAAGCTAAAGGTCATGCACCCAATACCGATCGAGTCGCCAGAAGGTGGCGTTTGGTTTGCCCGATTGCAGGATTTGATAAATCATTATGAGTCGTGACCCACTTTACAAAACGTCAATGGGAGCACTGTACTGTGAGGACAGTCTTGACTTCATGCGATCGCTGAAGAGTGATTCAGTGGACCTTGTGGTAACAAGCCCTCCTTATGCGCTTCACTTCAAAAAGGAGTACGGAAACGCTAGTCAGGAAGAGTATGTGCAATGGATACTCCCATTTGCATACGAAATTAAAAGGGTGATCAAGCCAACCGGATCATTTGTTCTCAACATTGGCGGGGCTTGGGCGCCTGGAAAGCCGATCCGTAGTCTCTATCATTATCGCGTGCTGCTGGCACTAACCGATGATGTCGGATTCGATCTCGCGCAGGAGTTTTTCTGGTTCAATCCAGCGAAAATGCCGGCACCGGCCGAGTGGGTCAATGTCCGGCGGATTAGGGTGAAAGACAGCACGGAGTATCTATTTTGGCTTGTCAAAGACCCCATGGCAAATGCTGACAATCGTCGTGTGTTGCAGCCGTATAGCGACGACATGCGGCGGCTGATCAAGCGAGGGGTAAAGGAAACAACGCGGCCAAGTGGGCATGTGGTAAAAAAGTCGTTCGCATCTGATCGTGGCGGTTCGATTCCCCCGAATCTAATAAGTTGCGGAAATAATGAATCGAACAGTGCCTATATCAAGGGCATGAAGCGTGCGAACAAGAAAGTTCACCCAGCGAGATTTCCATCGGAGCTGCCGCGATTCTTCATCGAGTTCCTGACTGAGCCTGATGCGGTGGTGTTGGATCCATTTGCGGGCAGTAACACAACTGGGTTTGTGGCTGAAAGTCTCGGCCGGAAGTGGATAAGCGTAGAGGTCAGCAGCGAGTATGCCGAGGAAAGCATGCTACGGTTTGAACCTGAGAGTTGCGGTGAGGCGAAGGAATCTTCCTTGTATCCCGATTCTTTATTCTGACGGTGAATGTCGCGGATTGTTAGCTATCCAGCTTGTTGATTGATGGTGCAAATGTCGGGTTCTTCGCTTTCACCCGCCGCACCTTCGGCGGGCGCTTCCCCGCCTTCCGCTTCTCTTCCAACGTTGCCTTCCTTCGCAGGATGTGGTGGTAGTGCTGGGCGAAGCGGTGGGCTTCGTCTCTCAGGTACTGCAGCAGTTTGAGGCCGACGTTGTTTCTAGGCAGGCGGATCGGCTCGGACTTGGCCTGGACGTAGACGAGTTCTTCCTTCTTCGCGAGGCTCACGACCATCGGGGGTTTGACGTCGACGTCTTTGAAGACGTCCATGACGGCGTGGAGTTGGCCGAGGCCGCCGTCGATCATGATGAGGTCGGGGTAGAGTTCGTTGCCCGCGGCGGCTTCGCGGTAGCGGCGGCTCACGACTTCCTGCAGGCTCAGGTAGTCGTTGTTGCCCTGGCCGTGCTTGATCTTGTAGCGGCGGTAGCCGTCTTTGAACGGGACGCCGTCGATGAAGCAGACCTTGGAGCCGACCATCTCGCCGCCCTGGAGGTGGGCGATGTCGAAGCCTTCGACGACGCGGGGCAGCTGCTCCATGCCGAGGGCTTTCTGCAGGACGGGCAGGGCGTCCTTGGGGTTGGCGACGAACGCCTCGGGCTGCCAGAACTGTTCGGTGCCTTTCTCGGCTTTCTTGTCGAGGCCCTGCAGCGCCTTGATCTCATCCCGCAGTCGACCAGCCTTCTCGAAGTCCAGCGTCGCCGAGGCGTCGAGCATCTCGGTCTGCATGTCCTTCAGTAGCTTCTCCCGGTCGCCCTCGAGGAAGCGGAGCAGGCGTTGGATGTCGCGCTTGTACGGGTCCTTCTCGATCTTGTCCGCACACGGTGCGGTGCACTGGTTGATCGAGTGCAACAGGCACGGCCGGAAGAAGCGGCGCTTCTCGTCATCGGCCCGGATGTCGAGGTCGCAGGTGCGGTACTTGAACGCCTTCTGCAGTTGTCCGATCGCTTCGCGCAGGGCGTAGACCGACGTGTACGGGCCGAAGACACGGGCCTTGGGGTAGTCGGTCGGGATGCGGGTGATGTAGACGCCGGGGAAGTCGTCGTGGGTGGTGACGACGAGGTAGGGGAAGGTCTTGTCGTCGACGAGCCGGGCGTTGTACTTGGGCTGGATGTCCTTGATGAGGCGGTTCTCGGTGAGCAGCGCCTCGGCCTCGGACGCGGTGCCGAGCGTGTCGAAGTCGACGACCTCGTCGAGCAGGCCCTGCTTCTTGAACTCGAGCTTGGTCGCGGGTTGGAAGTAAGAGGAGACGCGCTCGCGCAGGGACGCCGCCTTGCCGACGTAGATCACCCGGCCCTTGGCGTCCTTCATGAGATACACCCCCGGCTCGCGCGGGAGCCGGCGGGCCTTCTCGTTCAACCCGGCGATGCGTTCGTCTCGGTCCATGGGCGAGGGTCCTTCCGTGGCCTGATGATACGGTTGCGAGGCGGTCGGCGTTCGTTACCGTGCGGCGATGATCCACACACGCCACTTGCTCATCGCAACCGCCTCCGCCGTCAGCCTCGCCGCCGGGGCGTATCTCGCCTCGACCAGCCCGGTCGCGTTTGCCCATGACCATGTTGACGCCGAGCCGCTCGTCACGCAGGACATCAGCCTTGATCAGGCCCAGGCGATCATCGCCGCAGCGATCGCCAAGGCCGAGGAGATCGACACGAAGATGGACATCGCTGTCGTCGACGCAGGCGGGAATCTCAAGGCGTTCGTCCGCATGGACGGCGCCTGGCTCGGCTCCATCGACATCGCCATCAAGAAAGCCAAGACCGCCCGCTACTTCGACATGCCCACCGGTGCCATCGGCGAGCTCAGCCAACCCGGCGGGCCGCTCTACAACATCGAACACTCCAACGGTGGCCTGATCACCTTCCCCGGCGGCGTCCCGATCACCAACGCCGACGGCGAGGTCATCGGCGCCATCGGCGTCAGCGGCAGCACCGTCGAGAACGACCACGAAGTCGCCGTCGCCGGTGCCGAGGCGATCTAGTGCTCACTTTCTAACCTTCGTCGACGTTCGATTGTCCAGCTCGACGAACCCCTGATGTACACCATGCAGTTACTTCGACCCACCGTTGTTGCTCTGGCGTTGATCACGCCGACGTTGCTCCTTGCACAGACCACCGCGCCCGGCTCCGCCGCGACGCCTTCGACCCAGCCGGCGACGGCGCGTGTGCCGCTGACCATGGCGGAGCTCGAGGCGAAGCCGGCGCTGGTTCCGCCGACGACCACGCTCGCCAACGGCATCCGCGTTGACGGCGGGCGTGAGTTCCCGGCGGGCACGAAGGTGAAGGTGCTCGAAATCGAAAACGGCCGGGTCGTCGCGGAGTTGCCCGGCGGTGTGCTCGTCGCGCTGCGGCCGGAGCAGACGACAATCCTCGCCGACGCCGAGAAGCTGGCCGGTTCGGTATCGCCCGAGGCGGCGGCGCTGACCTACGCCGAGCTCGCCCAGCGGCGCGAGCTTTGGCCGACGCAGGTCACGCTGCAGGTGCGGATCGAGCTGAGCAACGGCGTCGCGTTCGACCCCGGCACGACGCTGGATCTGTCCGACCTGACCGCGACGCACGCGTCGGTGCTGACGCCGGACCGGCAGGGCGTGTTCACGGTGACGGTGCAGGGCACCGACGTGATGAGCCGGGCCCTGCAAGCGCTCGCCGGTGAGACGCCGGTCGCCAATGGCGCACTCGCGGCGGAGCTGAGCGGCAAGCTGATCGACGCCAACGGCAATCCCGTCGAGCTGGGCGACGAGGTGCAGTACATCGGCGTGTACTTCGCCGCCGGCTGGTGCCCGGCCTGCGCCGAGTTCACCCCGCAGCTGGTCGACTTCTACGGCAACGCCCGCCAGCGCAGCGACAACTTCGAGATGATCCTCGTGCCACTGGATCGCTCGGAGCGCGACGCGATGAACTACATGCGGAAGGCGAACATGCCCTGGCCGAGCGTGCGGTTCGGGGCGGCAAACGATCTGCCGGTGGCACGGGCGACACGTGTGGCCGAGACGCCGCAGTTGGTGATCATGGACCGCGAAGGCCGGGTGATTCAGGACAGCCACGTCGACGGTCGGTACATCGGCCCGGTCGAGGCGGCCCGCACCCTCCAACGCCTCGCGCTGAGCGGGCGGTGAGCGGCGTTTGCCGTCACGCCCCACGGCGCTTGACAGACTCGTTATGCTGGTCCGCAACCACGGAACTCACCATGAATCAAACCATCAAAGCCGCGTTTCTTCTTCCCGTTCTTGCCGGTGTGGCCCTGATCGGCTGCGAGTCCGAGACGACCGTCACCGCCGACGCCACCGTCACCGAAGACCATGGTCACGATCACGGTCATGACGGGCACGACCACGGCGACCACGACCATGCCCACGACCACGGCGAGGAAGCCGACCTCGGCACCGCCATGGTCGGGGACATGGAAGTTGCCTTCGCTCAGGGCCACGGCAACGTCGCGGCCGGCAAGATGTGCCACCTCGTCGTCAAACTTCCCTACAACGACAATGGCGCAACCGTCGTCCGCGCCTGGATCGGCAACGAAGACTCCGGTGTCTCCCCCGTGCAAAAGGCCATCTACGCCCCCAGCCACGACGACTACGACATCCACGTCATGGCCCCGGACGAACTGCCGGAGGGCGCCATGTGGTGGATCGAAGTCGTCAAGCCCGACGGCACGCGCGTGAAGGGGTCGGTGGAGCCGAAGATGTGAGTCTGGCGGCGGTTTGCTATGATGCACCACGATGGCAAAGACACGCGGCATGATGGATGAGATCGTCACGGCCCTGCACGCCGAACCGTTCGAGCGGTTCGAGGTGCATTTGGTCGACAACCGTTCGTACATCGTCGATCACCCGGACTTCCTCTCACGCTCGCCGGACAACTCGATGATCTCAATCTGGACCGACGAAAGCGTGTCGGTGCGGATTCCGATCGAGCACGTCACGAGCGTGACCTCGCCGATCATCGGCAGCGGCCGACGGAAGAAGAAGCGAGCGGGGTGAGACATAGAGGCGTGTCCCCTCACCCGCCTCGCCTGCAACAAAAACTAATCGCTGAACCGATGCGTATGATTTTGCATGTCTGCATCACCGACTGACAAAGCAGCCGCAGCGGCAACGATAGTCCCGTTGATTCGGAATTCGGGCTACAAGCTGCTCAAAACCCTCGGTCAAGGAGCGTGCGGGACTACCGTCTTACTTGAAGATCCACATCTCCCGCTCAAATTTGTAGCGAAGCGATACACCCCGTATGCCGAAAGCGAGCGACAATCGCTATTCGAAAATTTCAAGCGTGAGATTGAGCTGCTTTACAGGCTGCACCACCCAAACGTCGTCCGGGTATTCAATCACTATTTGTACCCGGTGCAGCATTCAGGCATTATCTTGATGGAGCATATTGACGGGCTCGAGATTAGCGACTATGTCAAGGCTGAGCCAGCTTCTATAGCGGATCTTTTTAGGCAAGCCGTCGATGGGTTCACTTACCTTGAGTCACGCGGGGTGCTCCACCGTGACATTCGCGAGGCAAACTTGATGGTCACAGCAGAGGGAGTGCTAAAGATAATCGACCTTGGATTTGGAAAGGCTATCGAAAGCCAAAGCGACTTCAACAAGTCAATATCCCTCAACTGGTGGTGCGAGAAGCCGTATGACTTCACCGATTCAACATACGACTTCTGCACCGAAGCATATTTTGTCGGAATGCTGTTTGAAAAGCTTCTCTCCGATGCGGGGACGGATACATTTGAGTATTCAGAGACGCTCGACTCCATGAAGCAGAGGAGTCGGCACGGCCGCATCAAGAGTTTTGCCGAAGCGAAGCAGCGAATACAAGCTGCAACAATGTCCGACAGTGCGTTTAGCGACGAAGACAAGGCTGCATACCGGGCGTTTTCATCCGCTGCACGGAAGCACATCGCTTCGATCGAGGGTGGATGCAAGTACAACATGGACACTTCGGCAGTTGTGAAAAAAATTCGGCAAGCGTATCAAGCGGTGATGCTTGAGGAAGAAATCCCAAACTGTCAAGATGTTATGACTGCTCTCCTTAACGGACAGTTCAGATTCTTCCCTCAAGGCTTTCCGGTTAGGGCGCTCAAAGACTTTGTTGAGCTTGCTGGGCGATGTGATGACCATAAACGGCGGGTCTTGCTTTCAAACCTTTACAATGCGCTCGACACGGTGCAGCGAACTGAGCCTCAGCCGCCGCCGACTGATGATTCGGATATCCCGTTCTGACGATCGTTTAATCGAAGTGGCATGCTTCCGCAGCGTTTGCGATTACACCGTCGAAGATAATTTTCCTACCGCAGTTTCACCGTCGCCACCGCCATTGCCGCCAGCATCGCGGCGATGAGCCAGAATCTCACAACGACCTGCGTTTCGGTCCAGCCGAGTTTTTGGAAGTGGTGGTGGATGGGGGCCATGCGGAAGAGGCGTTGGCCTTCGCCGGTCTTCCAGCGGGTGAGCTTGAAGTAGTTCACTTGCAGGATAACGCTCAGCGCCTCGGCGACGAAGATGCCGCCGATGAGGATGAGCATGAGTTCCTGTCGGACGACGATGGCGAGGTAGCCGATGAGGCCGCCGAGGGCGAGGCTACCGGTGTCGCCCATGAACACCTGGGCCGGGCTGCAGTTGAACCAGAGAAAGCCCAGGCACGCCCCGATCATCGCCCCGGCCAGCACGGTCATCTGGCTCGCGGCGGGGATGTGGTGGAAGAGCAACGCCCCGGCCGTCTCGGCGTCGCCGACGATGAACGCCAGCACCAAAAACGCGAACGCCACGATCCCGCACGTCCCCGCGGCAAGTCCGTCGAGCCCGTCGGTCAGGTTCACCGCGTTGCTGGTCCCCACGATCACCAGCGTCGCGATCACGACGAACACCCAAGACGCCAACGGCAACGCGAAGTCCTTGAAAAACGGCACATACAGCGTCCGCACCTCGTCGATGTTCTTGCCGTACCGCCAGGTGAAAACCGCGAGCAGCACCGCGATGCCGACCTGCAGGAGCAGCTTTTCCTTGGACCGCAGCCCGTCGCGGGTGACCTTCCCCTCGGCGGCGCGGCGTTTGGCGGTGAGCTTGAGGTAGTCGTCGACGGCCCCGATGCCGCCGAGCCAGAGCAGGGCGATCAACGCCATTTGCACGTAGAAGTTTGACAGGTCCGCGAGCAGCAGCGTGGTGAGCGCGATGACGCCGACGATGAGCAGCCCGCCCATCGTCGGCGTGTCGCGCTTGGCGGCCATGAGCGTGTTGAGCGACTCGTTGTCGAACTCCGGGTTGTCGCCGATCTTCTTGGCCCGCAGCCAGCGGATCATCAACGGGCCGATGGCGAGCGAGAGGGCAAAGCAAAGGGCCGCCGCGACGGCCGCCTGGAACGTTGGGAAGAGGAAGACGCGCAGGAATCCAAAGCCGGCGTCGGTGAGGGCGTCGAGGTTGGCTTGGATCAGGAGGTAGAGCATGGAGAAAATGACGAATGACGAGTTCCCGAATGACGAATGAATGACGAAGACCGAAACCCGAAGGTTGGGTCATTCGTCATTCTGCATTCGGATTTCATTCGTCATTCGGGAACTCGTCATTCGGATTTCACCACCCGCTCCATCGCCATCCCGCGAGAACCCTTCACCAGCAGCGTGTCGCCGGGTTGTAAGAGTGTCGGCAACTCGGCCTTCGCGGCCGCAACGTCCGGGAAGGTGTGTACCTCGCAGTCCTCAACGGTCCCGGCGGCCTCGGCGGCGTGCTGGCACATCAGATTACCGACGAGGACGAGCACGTCGGCGGTCTTGGCCGCGAGTCGGCCGATGGCATAGTGGTGGCCGGGGCCGGTCTCGCCGAGCTCGAACATGTCGCCCAGTGCGACGACGCGTCGGCCGTCGTAAGGCAGGGCGGCAAGGGTGGCCAACGCAGCGCGGACGCTCGGCGGGTTGGCGTTGTATGCGTCGTTGAGGACTTTCACCACGCCGCCGTCAACGGGCATGCTCGTCGGCTGCAGCCGCATCTCCGGCCCGGTCGCTTTCGCCAGCCCGGCGGCGATCTCCTGATCACCCAGACCCAGCCGACGCGCGACGGCGACGGCGGCCAGCGCGTTAGTCGCGACGTGGGCGCCGAGCTGCGGGACGTGCAGCTTGGTGCGCGAGCCGTTGAGATTGAACCGCGTGCCGTCCCAGCCGACCTCGACATCGGTGGCGAACAAGTCGGCCTGCTCGACGTCGTTGCCTTCGTCGTCGTCTGGGCGGTGGTTGCCGAACGTGAGCGATCGGCCCTTCCACCAGCCGTCGACGGCCCGCTCGAGGTCCGGGTCGTCGCCGTTGATGACGAGCAGTCCGCGGGCCGCGTCCATGCCGACGACGACCTGCGCGTTCTCGTGGCGGACGCCGTCGAGGCTGCCGAGGTGTTCGAGGTGCTCCTCACCGGCGTTGGTGATGATCGCGAGGTCCGGCTTGGCCGTGCGCGAGAGGTGGGCGATCTCGCCGGGGTGGTTCGTGCCCATCTCCAGCACGAGGTACTGCCAGTGGCTCTCGGCGGCGAAGATCGTCAGCGGCACGCCGATGTCGTTGTTGAACGACTTGGGCGACATGCCCCCGGGCAGGCGTGCGCCGAGCGCGGCATGCACGAGGTGCTTCGTGCCCGTCTTCCCGACGCTGCCGGCGACGGCGATGATCTTCGTCGCCCGCATGCCATCGCGGACATGGCTCGCGAGCCGGCCCAGGGCCTTGCGGACGTCGGGGACTTCGATGATAAACTTCCCCGCCGGCGGCGTGATCTCCCGATCGACGATGGCGACGACCGCGCCCTTGTCGAACGCGTCGTTGACGTAGTCGTGGCCGTCGAAGTGGTCGCCGGGGATCGCGAAGAAGACGCTGTCGGGTTTGATGTCGCGGCTATCCGTGCAGACGCAACGAATCGGCGGCGCACTCGCCGGCAGCGGGGCGTCCACCTTGCCGAACACGGCCCCACGCAAATCTCGAAGCGGTATCGGTCTCATCCGTGATGTGCATGGTGGCGGCGAGAATGCAAAGGTCAATCGTTGAGGCAAAGCCCACGGCTTCAGCCGTGGGTCGGCAAGCGGGACCGATCGCAGACCCACGGCTAAAGCCGTGGGCTTTCGAGCGCGATGTGTGCTTCCTCGCGGTCGTCGAAGTGGGTCTTCTCGGTGCCGAGGATCTGGTAGTTCTCGTGGCCCTTGCCGGCGATGAGCACGATGTCGCCATCGGACGCATCGGCGATGGCTTGGCGGATTGCGACGCGGCGGTCGGGGTCGACGAGCGTCGGCTTGCGCTCCAGCCCGGCGACGATGTCCGCGAGGATCGCGTCGGGGTCTTCGGTCCGCGGGTTGTCGGAGGTGACGTACAGCGCGTCGGCGGTCCGCTCGGCGGCGGCGGCCATGCGTGGGCGTTTGGTCTTGTCCCGATCGCCACCGCAGCCGAAAACGATGCGGAGCTTCCTCGTGCAAAGCGGCCGCAAGGCACGCAGCACGTTGTCGAGCGCGTCGTCCGTGTGGGCGTAGTCGACGAAGACGTGGAAGGGCTTGTCGGTCGGCACCCGTTCGAGCCGACCGGGGGCGCCGGTAGCGGTGGCGAGGGCGTCGGCGATGTCGCGGGGTTCGAGATTCAGTACGACCTCCGCCAAAACAGCCGCTGCGAGGGCGTTCTCGACATTGTGCCGACCGATCAGGGGCATCCGTACCGCGAAAGCTTCGTCATAGGAATGCATGCGAAACGTCGTACCGCTTGCGGTCACGCTCACGTCGGTGGCTCGCCAAGTTGCGTCATTGCCACGAGGGCTGAACTCCGCGTGAAATCCAGTGAACCCGACCAGCATGCGATCTGAAAATGGATCGTCCACGTTCACCGCGGCAGCGGCTTGCTCACCGAGCATCTCAAATAGCAATGCCTTGGCATCGGCATAGTCGTCCATCGTGCCATGGTAGTCGAGGTGGTCGCCGGTGAGGTTGAGAAACGCCGCACCAACGATGTGACAACCGGTGAGACGTTTCTGTGACAGGGCATGAGACGACGCTTCGATGACGGCAGCTTGACAGCCGTTGTCTCGCATGGCGGCGAGATGTTTTGCCAGTTCCGGTGCACCGGGCGTGGTCATGTCGGCTTCGGTGACTTGTTCACCATCGTCGATCTCGATGGTGCCAATGAGGCCGCACTTCGTATCGTCTTGTCGAAGAATGTGCCGCAGAATGTAGGTTGTGGTTGTCTTGCCATTGGTGCCGGTGATCGCGAGGACGGCCAGAGACTTGCTCGGATCATCGTGCAGCGCGTGGGCGAGTTCGCCCAGCGTCTGTGCGGCGTCATCTACCACCACACTCGGCACGCTCAGCCCGCGGATCGGCGACTCGCTCACGACGCCTACGGCACCGCGCTCGATCGCGTCGGCCACGAACTTCGTGCCGTCGGTCACCGTCCCGCCGCGGGCGACGAAGAGCGTGCCCGGCGTGACCTTGCGCGAGTCGTCGGTGACGGCGGTATGTCGGGGGAGTCTTGACACGCTAATTGATCAAGTCGCCATGAAGTGTTACTCACCAGCGTCCGCGTCGAGTTGCTCCGGCACCGCGTCAGCGCACATGTTCGAAAGCGTGGCTCGGATCAACGCCGGATCAGTTGACGTTGTTACGGACTCGTGACAACGAAGAGCCACTGCGAGAAATCCGCCGTCGATCGGACGCAATACCAAATAGACATGCTGCCACTTGCTTCGCTTGTCCGTAACGGGAAGTGGCCCGGCGGTGGCGATTCCGTTGCCGTCGTCCATGTTCAGCCCGCCAGGGATGTTCAGTTTCAGGTCTTGGGACATCTTGATCGCGTCCTCGGGTTTGAGCACGTTGACGGTAAAGCGGCCACTGGTGTTGTACCTGGCATTCAGATCGAAGAGCAGTGGTCCGTCGTCGTCATGCAACGCGTGCGGCGGCAGTGGCATCCGAACCGCACGTGCCAAATCGGACTCCTCGGCTAGCGGCATTCGCTGCGACGGCCCCAGATCCCCCAGCGCGGGCCCGGGCGGTGAGGCGTCGGTGAAGCTAATCGCCTCGACGAAGGTTTTGAACGCGACGTCGTCTTCCGGACCCGGCGTGACACCATGCTCGGCTTCGTGAACGAAGCTATAGACGCGGCCGTTGATCCAGTGGGCCTCAGATCGGACTACCCCTTGCGGCGGGTTCGTCGGGTTTGGTGCCGCAAAGGCCACGCCGTGTTCCGTGTCCAATGCGGGCTCACCCGTGACGGCGACCGTCGTGAAATTGGGCCGGTTGCCCCGGAGCCTCAGCGGCAGCCACGGTCGCCGTGCATGGTCATCGACCAAGGCCGCCGTGGTCGGTGCATACGAGGGCGGCTGATTCCTTAGGTACACGTTGACCCGAAATCGCTGTCCCTCTCTTGTCCAGCCACCGGCGTCAATCACGATCTGGCGTTGCGAGACCCCGGTTCCCGCCAATGTCTGCCAACCGATCGGCGGATCCGGTAGTACCAACCCCAGCGGAGTGGCGGTTGCAGGTTCGGTCGCACCAAGCCAGAGTACAAGCCCGAGAAGCCAAGACATGTCGTAGGGTAGTCCGTTCACGCTGCGCGGGAGTATTCGACCAGCTGTTCTGGCAGCCGTTTGATCCCGCGGCGTTCCGCTTTCGCGACGGCGTACCGCAGGCTCGCGTCGACACGCTTCAATACGCGTGGCGTCGGTGTTACGCCGAGTTGCCGCATCGCGTGCAGTGACCACTGCCACGCGGCCCATTCTTCCTCGCAGCGCACCTTATATGTGTCGAATCCGATCGCGTGGTGCCCGACCTCGTGCAGGAACACGGCCAGGCTCATCGGCGACTTTGGGTAGGGGGCCTCGACCCAATTGATCACCGAGCCATCGGCGTACCACGCGCGCCAGGCGCAGCCGGACATGCGTTTGCGCCAGCGTTTAATCCGCAGGCCGAACTGCCGCTTCATGTCGAGGACGATCTGGTCGTACAAATCCTGCCGGCTCACTCGGAACGTATCGGACAGATCAATCGTCGAGCATTGGCACGACCGTCCGAACCGCCCGGCTGGCCTTGTCGCGTTCGGCTTCGCTGGGCAGCGGGTCGCGTTTCCAGCTGCGGTAGACGATCCAGCCGCGGAAGCCGGCGGTAAGGATGTACGCCTCACCTTGCCACGCGTCGTCCTGGCCGACGAGCCAGTGCCGGCCGGCGTCGTCGGTCCAGCGGGTGAGCAGCTGCGGCTTGCCGTTCTTGGATTTGTAGCCGGTGCGTGCTAGCCAGATGATCGTGTCGGCGCTCAGCGGCAATGGCATCGCGAGCTTGACCACGCCCATCCGGACGGTCTGGTCGGGACTGCGGAACTGGATGTGGGTCGCGATCGACCGGCGCTGTGTGGGGCGTTGGGTCCAGTCCCGCGGCGGGGCGATCCGGGCAGCGACTTCCTCGAGTAGCAGCGTGTCGTCGAGGTCGCTGCGTTCGACGCGCTGGGCGGTGGCGGTGAGTTGCTCCGCGTCGATCGAGCCTTGGCAGCCGACCAGTGAAATCGTCATCACCGCGAGTACGCCTCGGAAAAAGGTGTCAGGGACCTTTTTCATCCGGCGTTTTGTCGGTTGGTAGTTGATGCAGCGTTGAAAAAGATCCCTGACACCTTTTTCCGAGCCTTTTTCCGAGGTTCGGGATACGAGCCATCGGAGCATGAGCAGGACGCGCCGCACGCCGTATGATTGGCGGTGACCGATTCCGCGGAAAAGCCCAAACCCGCGCCGCCTTGGCGGAAGATTTTCATCGGCCTGCTTGTGGCGTACGCGCTGTGGGTTGGGGCGCTCGTCGCCTTGTCGGTGCTGACGTGAGTGCCTACCGTCGCTGCCCAAGGGCGATTTGACCCGCAGATTGCGGCCCGAGTCGGGGACGACCCCGACCAAACCAGCTAAAGCGCGGCGGACACCGACCCACCCGGTCGATGGCTCGCCGACGAAACAGGGTCGGTTTTTCGAGCGATTTCCCATGTCCGTCAACCAACTCCCCGCGCTCAACAACGAGCAAGTCAATCGGTACAAACGTCACCTGATCCTGCCCGAAGTCGGCATGGACGGGCAGAAGAAGCTGCTGGCGTCGAAGGTGCTTTGCATCGGTGCCGGCGGGCTCGGGTGCCCGATCAGTCTGTACCTCGCAGCGGCGGGCGTCGGCACCATCGGGCTGGCCGATGTCGACGTCGTGAGCCCATCGAACCTGCAGCGACAAATCCTCTTCGGCACCGACCAGGTCGGCCAGGACAAGGTTGCTGCGGCGTCGGATCGACTCGGCAAGCTCAACCCCGACGTCAACGTCGTCAAGCACAAGACCCTCGTCAGTGCCGACAACGTGATGGACCTCATCGCCGGTTACGACGTCATCATCGACGGCACCGACAACTTCCCGACGCGTTACTGCGTCAACGATGCGTGTGTGCTGGCGGGCAAGCCGAACGTGTACGGGTCGATCTTCCGATTCGAGGGCATGGTCACGGTGTTCGACCCGACGCGGGAGAACCCGCTGCGTCCGGGCGAGGCGGGGCCATGCTATCGGTGCCTGTACCCCGAGCCGCCGGACCCGGGCAGCGTGCCGAGTTGTGCCGAGGGCGGCGTGCTGGGCGTGTTGCCGGGGATCATCGGCACGCTGCAGGCGTCCGAAGTCATCAAGCTCATCACCGGCATCGGCACCCCGGCGATCGGCAAACTGCTTTCGTTCAGCGCGCTCGACTTGGAGTTCCGCACGTTCAAGATCCGTCGCGACCCGGATTGTCCGGTGTGTGGCGACGAGCCGACGATTAAGGAGCCGCAGGATTACGAGCAGTTCTGCGGCGTCCCCATCCTCGACCCGCAATCCGTTGCCGAAACCAAGAACGAAGTCCGCAAAGCCACAGGAGAAGAAGTGAGCAGCGACAACGAACTCGACGAGCAAGGCCTCCCGCACGGCTACGCGTTGGACACGCAGCGCGAGATCGCCCCGCGTGATTTGAAGGCCAAGCTCGACGCGGGCACGCCCGGCGAGGACTTCCTCTTCATCGACTGCCGCCTGCCGACCGAGGTCGCCATCACCACGATCGACGGCAGCGAACTCATCCCGCTCCAACAACTCGACGCCCGTTTCGATGACGAACTCGACGGCAAGCAGGACCGCGAGACGATCGTCTATTGCCGCAGCGGCCAGCGGAGCTTGCAGTTCGTCGACTTCCTCAAACGCCAGGGCTTCAAGAACGCCCGCAGCGTCGCCGGCGGGATTCTGTTGTGGAACAAAGACGTGAACCCCGGCGGCGTGCAGTACTGATGCGTTGACGGGATTGAGCCGCGGGTTGTCAGCCCGCGGCTCATATCATCCCTTGTGGCTGATCCGCAACAACTCGCCGCGGAGGTCAAGGCGTTGGCCCGCCGGGTCGGCTTCGACAAGTGCGGCATCGCAGACGCAACGCCGTCGGCACAGTCCGACACGTTGCGGCGCTGGCTCGACGCCGGCATGCACGGGGAGATGGAGTGGATCGCCAAACGCTTCGATGAACGCGAAGACGTGCGACGGTATCTGCAGGGTGCGCGGTCGGTCATCAGCGTCGCGCTGAGCTACCACGTCGAACTGCCGCCGGTGCCGGAAGGGCACGGACGCATCGCCCGCTATGCCTTGGGCGAGGACTACCACAAGCATCTCAAAAAGCGGCTCCACGTGGTCGCTGACGGGCTGCGCGGATTGGCCGATTGCGAGACCAAGGCGTGTGTTGACACGGCCCCGGTGCTCGAGCGCGAGTGGGCCGCCCGGGCCGGGATCGGTTGGCAGGGCAAAAACACCTGCACCATCGATCCGAAGCTCGGCAGCTACCTCCTGCTCGGCGAGATCATCACCACTGCAAAGCTCACGCCGGACGCCTCGGCCGTCGACCGCTGTGGCACCTGTACGCGCTGTCTCGACGCCTGCCCGACCGATGCGATCTACGAGCCGTACAAACTCGACGCGACCCGCTGCATCAGCTACCTGTCCATCGAGCATCGCGGCGAACTGCCCGACCCCACGCTCATCGACGATTGGCTCTTCGGCTGCGACATCTGCCAGGAGGTCTGCCCGTGGAACCGCAAGGCGCTGCTCAGCGACGACCCGGCGGTGCAGCCGAAATTGCCGCCGAGCTTCGATCCGGCGGAGGTTCTTGCATGGGATGAACCGACCTACCGGGACACCCTGCGTGGCACGGCCGTCAAGCGTGTGAAGCTGCCGATGTTCCGGCGTAATGCGGCAGCCGTCCTCGTGAACACGCGGCCGTGATTTTAGAAATTTGCTTGACGCTGTGCGCGGTCGTGTCACAATGCGGGAAGCCCGTTGGTTCTTACGGGTGACAGATAGCCCGGATGTTTGCGTTGGAGGGACTGCCCGTTCGGGCGGTGCGGCGTGACGTCGGCGGCTGTCGTAATGGAGGAAACCATGACCCAACCTTCCCGATTCGGGGCGGCGCTGGCGTTTGGTATGTTTGGCGCTGCCATTTTCCCCGCGACCGAAGCAATGGCGGCCGTACTCAACTTCACGCTCGCCGACGCGTTGGCCGAGGTGGATGTCACGCTCACCGACGTGCCGACGGGTGTTCAAGTGGATCTTACGGTGGATACAAGCACCACCGGCAACTTCGCGGACATCCGGGCGTTTTTTGTCGATCTCAGTGACGACACGCTGCTGGGGGGACTTGGCTTCGTCGGGGCGGACGTCACCGACCATGACTTCAGCGGCTCGGTGAGCAATCTCGGCAATGGTGCCAACGTCAATCCCGACAGCTATGAGGGAGGCATCGAAATCGGCACACCGGGCGCATCGCCCGACATGCACACCACGACGACCTTCGTGCTCACGCACCCTGGACTTGACGTGGTCGATTTGTTCGGCGAGCGCGTCGCCGTCCGGGCGACCAGCGTTGGTACGGATCCCACCGGAGACGGCAACAACGGCAGTGTCAAACTTACCGGTACCGCCATTCCCGAGCCGACGATCCTTGGCGGCCTGGCGTTACTCCCGCTCCTGCGGCGTCGGCGTTGAACGAGATCAGGAGTTGGACGAAGATGCAAAACAGTGAGGCCTCGGATCGAAAAATCCGAGGCCTCGTTTGATTGAAAAAGCTTCTTAGCTCACCGCGATCTTCCGGGGCTTGCTTTCCTCACGCTTGGTCAACGTGATGTGCAGCACGCCATCGTTGAGCTTGGCTTCGACCTTGCTTTCGTCGATGGTCGGCGGGAGCTGGAAGCTGCGGCTGAAGTAGGTGTGACGCCGCTCGTTGAGGAGCAGGTCGCCGACCTTGTTCTCGGCCTCGGCGTCGCGCTCGGCGGTGATCTCCAAGGTGCGGTCTTCGAGGGTGATGTTCACCTCATCCTTTTGGAAACCGGGCAGTTCCGCCTCGAAGTAGAGATGGTCGGCGTCCTCGCGAACGTCGACGGGGTACGGGGCGGAGCGGCGGCCGGTCGTGGTTTGCGGGGTGGCCCCGAAGAGGCGATTGAGCATGACGTCGAAGTCACGCTGCAGTTCGCTCATGGGGTCGTTGGTCTGGGGGCGACGAACGGTGGTGGGTAGTGCCATGGTGATATCTCCTGATGCGTGGACTATGGAAGTTCTGTGAAAAATGCCTTGCGGAATCCAACAGATTGCAACGAGTGTGCCAGCGAAAAACCTTGATTTTTGGGTCGCTATCGACATCGGCCGGCTGCCAGAATTACAGTGCTGCCGACGTGGCAGGCTTCTCGCTGCATGGCGTGATCGGTGCGACCGGCTCGGGCAAGAGCGGGCTGGCGCTGCGCATGGCCGAGGCGATGGGCGGGGAGATCCTGGCGGTCGATTCGATGACGGTGTACCACGGCATGGACATCGGTACGGCCAAGCCAACGCCGGCCGAGCGGGAGCGAGTGCCGCACCACGGGTTGGACCTGGTCGAGCCGAGCGAAGCGTTCACGGCCCGGCGGTTCGTGGAATACGCGGACAGGGTGGTCGAGGATTGCCGGCGGCGGGACGTGCCGCTGGTCGCGGTGGGCGGAACGCCGCTTTACTGGAAGAGCTGGCTGGAAGGCATCTTCGATGGCCCGAGCGCGGACGCGATGCTGCGGGCGGAGCTGGACGCCTTGCCGAACGAAGCGTTGATGGCCGAGCTGCAGCGCGTTGACCCGCCGACCGCTGAGCGATTGCACGTCAACGACCGCCGGCGTCTCACGCGGGCCGTCGAGGTTCACCGCCTGACCGGTACGCCCATCAGCGAGTTACAGGAACAATGGGCCACGCCGACGCGTCGGTTCGACATCGAACTCGTCGGCCTGCGTTGGGAGCGCTCGGTGCTCAACCGCCGCATCAACGCCCGCTGCAAGCAGATGATGGCCGACGGTTGGCTTGAGGAAGTGCGAGCCCTTGGTCCGCTCGGCCCGACCGCGTCCGAGGCCGTTGGCTACAAGCTGCTGACCGACCACCTCGCCGGCAAGCTCCCCCTCGACGACGCCGTCGAGCAGATCAAGATTCGCACCCGGCAGCTCGCGAAGCGTCAGATGACGTGGTTCCGCCGGTTTGAGGGTGTGGCATGGTGCGATGGCGTGAACGAAACAACCCACGCCTGAAGGCGTGGGCTTTCGTGGAGACTCGCTCTGATTGCTGGCTTACGCCTTCTCGACACTCACATACTGCTCGACGCTCTTGATGTCCTTGACGAACTGGGCGGTCGTCGGCAGGGTCGCGGTGGCGCCGACGGCGAGGTCGGGGTGGACCTTGCGGGCGTACTTGGTGTAAATCCGGCCGCCGCGACGCTTGGGCTTGTCCTTGAAGCCCCGGCTACGCAGGTCCAGCGGCTTGCGGAACTCATCGTCGCTCATGAACAGGCGTTCGATGGTCTTGCGGGCCGAGTCACGCTTGATCAGCGATTTGACGGTGACTTTGACTTTGCTGGTGGCGTCGGGGGTCAGGTCCATGGTGGGGCTCCAAAATGCGGGTCGGCATGTTAGGCGCGCCCGTGGCGACGGCAAGCGGGCTCACAGGGTCGGTTGCCGGTGCACGACAGGTTCCTGGGCGGGTCTGGGGTAGAGCGCACGGATTTGCATCGCCCGCATCAGGTCGGACCGACCCACGATGCCGACCATCCGTCCGCCACCGTCAATGACGATCAGCCGGCCGACCCCGTTTTCGCCCATGACCTCGAACGCTCGGAAGCAGTCCTGATCGGCCGGCAAGGTGACGACCTCGCGTCGCATCACCGTGCGTACCGGGGCGTTCGGATCGTATTCGTCCCCCAAATCCCGCAGCCCGATGGTGCCGACCAATTCGCCGGCATCGTCGACGACGGGAAAGCTCGAATGCCGACGCTGGAACATCGTCGAGACCAACGCGCCCAGCGAAGCCTCGGCCGGGACGGCGACGACGTCAGGCCGCATGATCGCCCGGATCGGTAAGCCGCGCAGTGCCTGCTCCGCGACCGACTGTCGCGTCTCCGCACTGACTGCGAGCCAGATAAACCCCGCGATGAGCAGGTACCACAACTGTCCGCCGAAGATCGCCAGTACGACCAGCCCCAGCGCCAGCGTCTTGCTCACGATGGCCGTAATCCGTGTCGCCTTCATGTGCGGTACGGCCAAGGCCAGCAGCGAACGCAACACCCGCCCGCCATCAAGCGGCAGGGCAGGGATGCAGTTGAAGATGGCAAGCACCAGGTTCACGAACGCCAACAGCGTGAACACCGCGTACGCCGCCGGCAGGGCGGTGACGGGCGTGACCCAGACCAGCACCGCGAAGACGGCCGCGACGGCGAAGCTGGTGAGCGGACCGACGATCGCGATGACGGCCTCGGCACCGCGTTGACGCGGCATGCGTTCCAGTGCCGCCACGCCGCCGAGTAGCCAGAGCGTGACGTGGCGTGTACGCACGCCATAGGCGCGAGCGGTGAGGACGTGTCCGAACTCATGGATGAGCACCGAGAGGAAAAGCCCGCCCGCCGCGACGGTGCCGATGAGTGCCGGCGTGATCCCGGTACCGATCCCCGTCGCGACCGGATCGATGCCGATCATGTCCGCGACGTCGAGGACATTGCGGGCCATGACGTAGATGAACCACGGCAGGATGATCAGGAACGACCAGTCGAACCCGACGGGAACGCCGAAGACCTTGAACGGCAGATTGATGGGCTTGCCGAGCACGGTCGAGTTTAGTGCAACGGGTGTGCCGCAATCGCGACCCGACGGGTCGCAGTCATTCGAAAGCTGGTCTCGATAGCTGCGGGCTGGTAGCCCGCCGTCTTCGCGTCACAAAGTGTTCGTTCCCGCTCACGTCGTTGTCTCGATGCTCTGGAGCAGGTCCCCAGGGTCGACTTCGGCGGTGTCGGTGCCGCTGTCGCCGAAGAGGATGTCGGCGAGGCTGTTCCTGGCGAAGAGAGAGTCGTCGCCTGAGCCGCCTTCGAGGCGGTCGATGCTGGGGCCGCCGGTGAGGAGGTCGTCGCCGCGGCCACCGCGGATGAAGTCGTCGCCGGCGTTGCCCTCGAGACGGTCGTCGCCGCCCATGCCGTCGATGTAGTCGTTGCCTCCGCGGCCGTAGATGCGATCGTCGCCGCCGAAGCCGCGAAGCTGGTCGTTGCCGCCGCCGACGATCAAATCGGAGTGCGTGCCGCCGTGGCGTAGGGAGCAACGCTTTCTCGATCGGCTCGCATGACAGATGCACCCAAACAGGCACTTGTGCGGAAGGATCAGGGCGATACGTTGTTGCGAACTCAAACCTAAAGGGGACTCATGTTTGAATTACTTGAGCAACGCCGGCTCCTTAGCGGTACCGTCGTCACCATCACTACACCGGATCACGCTGTCACCGAAGGCGAGATCATCACCTTCGAAGTCCAACGCACAGGCGATCTGTCCGAAGCGCTGACGCTCGATGTGACACTTAGCGGCACCGCGACGCCGGGAGTTGACACGATGATCCCGGATGGATCGCTGATCTTCGCACCAGGCGAGGACACGGCGACTTACTCGCTTGCGGCTGTTCCTGACGTTAACGCTGAGGTGACCGAGAATCTCGTGGCTCGGGTGGACACGTTGGTTGAAACGGACATCTTGATTGACCGAGGCAACATTGATGTATCTATCGACAACGTCCCAGCGGCCTCGCCATTGGGCGGTCATGATGCGGGGTTGGGTGAACCAGAGGAACAAGAAAATCTTCCATTCGCTATTCCAGTTTTCCCGAGTTGGAATATGTTCGATAACGACGATCTCGATCGCTTTGCTGGCAGGAGTTTAGTGGCAGGTGTTGAACAGGATCTTCTTTTACCCGTACAACAAAATGACGGCATTTACTGGGTGTCGATTCCGGCCGGATCCAATATCAGGGTGAATTTCGTACAAGATGCTGGTGGTGCCGTTACCCCGTTTATCGTGGGAGCCAGACCGCCGGGAATGGGTGTGATCACTATTTTCGGCCCCGACGACCCCATTCAGCCTCCTCGTGATGAATGATGCTGCGATCCATTACGAGCCGATGCGATTGGCTCGACTGGCTAGGCACAGGCGCGTACTCAAGTACGCCTGTGCCTCGTTTGTTGCTTTAACGGCGTTGTTGGTTGGCTTGAATATTACGTCAATCGTCCAACGACTTGACCAGCTTTGGGCCGTGCGTTCACTTGAATCTCAAGCCGTCGATAGTGTTCGCATGGAAAAGCTGCCAAACGGAAACTGGCAGATGCTTTCGCCTGAATTGGCGATATCTGACGAAAAGCACAGGGAACACATTGCCAAGTTCGTGCCCGGTTTCCCAAGGCATGAAGACATTGTCGTTTTTCGGGGTCAGCGAGGACGCGATGATGTGATTTATATCGTGTTCCTGGATGCAATAACTTATCACGTCGTGACCGTTGAAAGCTCCTCGATTCGGCTGTTGACATCCGGTGATGTGGCAAGCAATGTTCGGCCTTCCTTTGCTTCCCCGCTGTACGTTCCGCATTTGGGACTTGAGCCGGGCCATTCAAAAGAGGAGCTACTTGAAATGTTTGCCGCTCATTCAAAAATCAGCAAGGTCACGATGTCGCCGTCGGACGGACGCTTGAAGCTGATCAAGGGCGAATAGTTTGTGTAGGCGATCTCTAATGCACCATATTGCATGCGCACCGGACCTGATTTCCCCTATCCAGTGAGTGACGATTATAGCATCTTGGGTGATGGGGCACGGTGATTACTTTCCGTGCACTTCTTGTACTGTCGAAGCCAGTTGCCGTGTTTATCGACTTATGAAGTTAAGTCGAGCGCCTCGGCGAGTAGATCTTTCTCCTCGCGTTCGTGTAGCTTGGCGGAGCCGACGGCGGGGCTGGCGGCGGCTCCGCGGCCGGCGTACTCGATCGCGTCGTCGGGGAAAAGCGCTTGAAGCCGCGGGCGGATAAAGCTCCAAGCCCCACGGTTGGCCGGCTCCTCCTGCACCCAACTCATACTTGTCCGCTTGCGGTAAAGCCCGACGATGTCGGCGAGCTGGTCGGCCGGTAGCGGGTAGAGCTGCTCGGCGCGGACGACGGCGATGTCGTCCCGTTCGGCGGCGGCGCGGGCTTTCTCCAGCGCGTGGTAGATGCGACCGCTGCAAAGAAGCACGCGGGTGACGCCGTCGCGCTTCTTGGCTTCGGTGTCTTCGAAACGCGGGTCGTCGATGATCATCTTGAACCCGCCGTTGGTCAGGTCGTCGAGCGTCGAACGTGCCGCCGGCAGTCGCAACAATGACTTGGGCGACATGACGATCAACGGCTTGCGGAACGAACGAACGACCTGCCGACGCAACGCGTGGAAGTGCTGGGCCGCGGTCGACGGATTGACGACCTGCATGTTCTGCTCGGCGCACAACGAGAGCCAACGTTCGAGGTACGCGTTGGAGTGCTCGGGGCCCATGCCTTCGTAGCCGTGCGGCAGAAGCAGGACCAGACCGTTCATGTACTGCCACTTGCTCTCGGCGGCGACGAGGATCTGGTCGATGATCGTCTGTGCCCCGTTGACGAAGTCGCCAAACTGTGCTTCCCAAATGACCAAGTTGCGCGGGTCGGCCGACGCGTAGCCCCACTCGAAGCCGAGGCATGCGAGTTCCGAGAGCATCGTGTTGCGGATCTCGAAGTCGCCACGATCGACGTCGGGCAGGGCGGCCATCGAGCAGAGCGGGATGAAATTCTCGCCCGTGTTGACGTCGTGGAGAACGGCGTGGCGGTGGCTGAAGGTGCCGCGTTCGACGTCCTGACCGGTGAAGCGGACGCTCGTGCCTTCAAGCAGCAGTGACCCCAGCGCGAGCATCTCCGCACAGCCGAAGTCGATCTTCTCGCCGGTCTCGACCGCAGCGCGGCGGGCGGCGATGACGGTCTTCTCGACCTTGTCGTGCGGCGTGAATCCGTCGGGCAACTGGTATGCGCGGTCGATGACTTCTCGTAGGACCTGGGCGCTCACGGCCGTGTTCGGGTTCCAGCCTTCGGGGAAGCGGGGTGCCGGGCCGAGCCCTTTCCACGCGCCGCTGAAGCTCGGCACCTTCTCGCGAACCTTGGTTTCCTTCGATTGCTCACGCGCTTTGTCCAGGCGATCAAGCACCGACTGCTTCATTTGCTCGGCATCTTCTTCGGTGATCGTGCCTTCGTCGATGAGCGTCTGCTGGTAGAGCGTGCGGACCGACGGGTGGTTGTCGATCAGCTCGTACATCTCCGGCTGAGTGAAACGTGGCTCGTCGGCTTCGTTGTGGCCGTGCCGGCGGTAGCAGTAGACGTCGATGATCACGTCCTGCTTGAACAGCTGCCGGAACTCCACGGCGAGCTGCGCGACGAAGCAGACGGCCTCGGGATCATCGCCGTTGACGTGGAACACCGGCGCGCCGATGGTCTTGGCCACGTCGGTCGCATAGGGCGTGAACCGCGACTGAGCCGGTGGGGTGGTGAAGCCGATCTGGTTGTTGGCGATGATGTGGATGGTGCCGCCGGTCTCGAAGCCGGGCAGTTCCGAAAGCGCGAGCGTCTCGGCGACCGAGCCTTGGCCGCAGAACGCCGCGTCGCCGTGGATGCAGACCGGAACGATCTTGGTGCGATCGCCGCCGGCGTCCCATTCCTGCTTGCAGCGGATGATGCCCTGCTGGATCGGATTGATCAGTTCGAGGTGCGACGGGTTGGGCAGGAGGGAGACCTTGATCGGCTCGACGCTGCCGTCGTCCATCGTGATCTCGCGAGTGTTGGCGTAGCCGAGGTGGTACTTCACGTCACCGTCGACGCCCTGGGGCAGTTCATTGGTGCCGGCAAACTCCGAGAGCATGACCTCGTACGGCTTGTTCAGCACATGGGCGAGTACGTTGAGCCGACCACGGTGGGCCATCGCGCAGACCATCGCCTTGGCCCCGTGGCGGCGCGAGTCGTCGGCGACGATGTTCATCAACGGTACCAGCGCTTCTGCACCTTCGATCGAGAAGCGCTTGGCACCTTTGAACGTCCGAGCCAAGTAGTGTTCGAACTCCTCGGCGGCGATGAGTTCAAAGAGGATCTGCTTCTTCTGTGCGTCATTGAAATCAGGCTGCGAAAGGACCGGCTCGATGCGGTTGGTCAGCCAATCGCGTTGGGCCTTGTCGACCATGCCGGTGAGTTCGATGCCGATGTTGCCGCAGTAGGTCGCGCGGAGTTTTTCGACGAGATCGCCGAAGGTGCCGTCGCAGTGACCGGCGAAGGTGCCGTTGCCGACGTTGCGGGACAAGTCCGCTTCGGTGGCACCGAAGTTTTCGAGGGCGAGGTACGGGTTCGGATCACGCGGCAGGCCGAGCGGGTCGATGTTGGCCGAGAAGTGACCGAACTCGCGGTAGGTGTGGACCAGGTCGTAAACGCCCAGCGTCAGCGGCAGGGCATCGTCCCCCTTGCGTTCGGAGGGCAGTTGGCCGAAGCCACGCATGGCACGGGTGATCAGTTGCGGTTCGAGCGGGGTGTCGGCGGCGTTGGCGTCGAGCTTGGGCAGTGAGCCGCTGTCGCCGCCGGCGAGATCGAAGCCCGCGAAGAACGCTTGCCAGTCGGAGCCGACCGAGCCGGGGTCTTCCTTGTACTGGTCGTAAAGCGTGTCGAGGTAGTCGGCCGCACCGGCACCCGTGAGGGCGGCGGCGGCGGAGCCGACCGAACCGTTGTCAGTGTGGAAAGAAGTCGAGGAGACGTCGGAGGGGTCGGCCGTTTGAGTGGCCTGACCGTTCGAGGTTCCGCCGGCATTCGCGTGAGTCGCGCTGCTGTGTTCCATCGGTGGCGTGCGGTCTGCAAAACGGACCGCTTGATTGCAGTCACGATGGTAGCCGACCCTCTTTGACGCGGTGGATCACACGCGCCGAAAATCAAGACAATTTATCCCATAAGGATTATCGCCGGACGCGTGCCAAGCGCGGTTGCGGCCGGTGGTGTTTTCGCAGCCAACCGACGCCGACCAGCAGCGTCACCGTGGCAAGTCCGCCCCACGCACCGGCCGGCAGCGGCACCACCGGGCGGGGCGCCTCGGCGTCGGCCGAGAGGTCCACGTACGACACCGCGTCCGCCGCCGCACGTTGGTAAGCGCTGGGCAATTGCAGCCCCGTCGACGCATCGGGCAACGCGAGGACGCTCACGTTTTGGCGGGCTTCGATCTTCGCCATCGCAAGCGCGGCTTCGGCACGCGGTTGCTGAAGTTGCATCGGCACCGATACCGGCGTCGCCCCGACCGTCAACGCCGGTGCGGCGATCCGATACGGCGAGTCGCTCGGGGCCTGATCGACGATCACGGCGGGCGGGGAGGTGCTCACCGGCCCAGCGAAGATGGCCGGCGTGACGCCAAGGCCGACCAACAGAATCAAAAACATCAGTGCAATGCACGATCCTAGCGGAGCGAACCTCGCGGCCCTCCGGCTGTGTCGCGGCGAATGACTGTGCTGCATCATCATGTGCCGGGGCTTCGTGCCCCGCTCCCTAAGTTTCCCCAAGCTTGCCCCGATCGGCCCGGAGCGATTTTCTTCCCTGCACTCCGCAGACATGACGCCGCCGTATCATCGCATATTTCACCGTTCGTGGAACGGAAAAAGACGCGCCCGCGACAGGGCAATCGCGGGCGCGGGTGCAGTTTGGCAAGTTGTGGCCAAAGTAGGGCCGTTACGGCCGGCCCATCTTGACCATTCACGCACCTGGCTACTCACGCAGGGCGCGTAGTTCGTCGAGTTCGCGGCGCAGGTGCGCGGCGAGTTCCGACCGTTGCGTCCGTTGGGCGAGAGCGGCATCTGCACGGCTTAGCAGCCGGCGGGCGTTGATTCGGTCGCCGTTGTTGAACTTGAGAGCGGCCAGTCCGAGTAGGGCGTCGAGGTTCTGCGGGTCGGCCCGCAAGGCAGCATTGAACCGCTCCTCGGCCAGGGGCATGTCGCCCAGCGCTGCTGCGATTCGGGCGGCCGTGTCGAGAAACGCCGGGTTGTCGCCGTTGCTCGCCAGCGCGGCGTCGGCCAGCGATTGAGCCTCGAGCAGCCGGGCCGTGCCCTCGCCGGGAGTTTGCAGCAGCAGGAACGCGAGATTGTTGAGCACCGGCGCGTGTTCGGGCCGGCGAGTCAATGCCTCGCGGTAGAGTGCCTCGGCCGCCTGCTGGTCGCCGTAGCGATCGTGCAAGTCCGCGAGGCTATAGAGTGTGTCGACGTCACGCGTGCCGAGCGCTTCGAGCCGGCTCACCGCGTCACGGAACAGCTCGGCGTCGGGGTAGCGTGCCGCGAGGTGCCACCACGCGAACGCAACCGCGCGGCGGTCCGCCTCACGCTCGGCGACGCTCAGGTCGTCGGGCAACTCGGCCGCTTCGAGATCGAGCAGCCAGCGCCGTGCGTCGTTGCGTTGAGGCACTGCGATGGCTGCGAAGTTCAGCGCGACCTGCCGCCAGTTCATGTCCCGCGCCGCGATGGGGTCGATCAACTCGCGGGCTTCGCGCATCCGGCCGGCGGTCGAGAGCGCTTCGGCCGCGATGGCGATGGTCCGCCCGAAACGCATCGGTTCGGCCTGCGCCCGATCGAAGTACGGCCGCAGTAAATCCACCGCGTTCGACGGCTCGCCTTCACGGAGCATCGCCTCGGCGATGAGCGTGTCGGGGACGACCCGGTCCTCGAGCGTCCGGTCGCGCCAGACCTCGCCGGCCCGACGGGCGGCGGAAAACCGGTTGGCCCGCATCGCCGTGGTCGCCGCGAGTTCCGCGGCACGGGCGTCGTTGGGCAACGTGTCGAACACCTTCAACGCCCGATCCGCGGCCCGATCGAACGAGCCCAAGCCAAGATGCAACCGGATGACCCATTGCTGCAGCGGGAGCAAACGCGGATAGCGGTCGGCCACTTCGTCGAGTTTGGCCAGCGTTTCCGCCGTGACTTCGTTGTCGAAGTCCCGCGCGTCACGCAGCAGCGTGAGTGCTTCGGTCCAGGCAGCGCCTTCGTCACTGTCGCCCATTTCCCGTTCGACCACGGCGAGCAATGCGGCCAAATCGTCGGGTTGGGAGCGGGTTTGCTCGAGCAGCGCCGCTTCACGGGAGAGCCGGGCGAGCGTCGGGTCGGTTTCGACAAACGGCTCGGCGGCCCGGCGTGCGTTGGCGTACGCCTGCTCCGACATGTACAACGCGGCCGACTGGCGGGCGACGCGTAGTTTTTCGGCATCGGTCGTCGCTTGCTGCTCGGCGGCGGTGAGCAGCGCACGGGCGATGTCGGGGCTGCCGAAGCGGGCCTCGAACGCGGCCGTGCCGAGCGACCTCTCGAGTTCGGCGATGTGCGGTTCGTTGAGGCGTTCGAGCAAGCCGCGACCGGCCGCGAGGTCACTTGCACCCGCGTTGATCGCGGCGGCGACGATCGCGTTGGCCGGCGGACGGGGGTTGTCGAGCAGCGTCAGCAGTACCTGGTCCGCCTCCGCATCGGCCCCGCGGCGCCGTAGCAGTTCCGCGAGCACCAGCCGGCCGTTGGCGTCGAGCCGGCCGAGTTGCTCGGCCACCCGCAGCACTTCGATCGCGCGGTCGGGCTGGCCCAACTCGGCGAGGTGTCCGGCCAGCACTAGGCGCTGCTGGGAGTCGAGTGCCGCCTCGTCGGCGACCCGCTCGGCGATCAGCCGGGCGTTGTCCAGTTGGTTCTGGCCGCGGAGCATGCGGACCAGTTCGAGGCCGGCTCCCGCGGCGTTGGCCGGGTCGAGGTCGTAGGCCGCGCGGTAGTAGTCGATCGCGCTGGCGGGCTTGCCGGTTTGTTCGAGCGCGCGGGCCAGCAACACGCGAGGCGCGATCAGGTACGGCATGTCGCCGGCGAGGTCACGCAACAGCCCGGCGGCTTCCATCGCGTCGGTGTTCTCGCCGGATTCGAGCAGGAATCGCGCCCGTTCGAGCCGCCATTGGTGTGCCGCCTGGCCGGTGAGTTCGCGGAGCCGATCGATGCTCGCGTCGACCAACGCGCGATCTTCCCGAACGGATGCGGCCGAGAGCACGGTGCGTTGCACCTCGGCGTCGTCGGCGAATCGTTCGGCCACCGATTTCCAACGCGTCGCCGCGTCGGGGTCGCCGTCGGCTTCGAGGTAAGCGCTGAGTGCGAGGTGGGCTTGCGGATCGTTCGGGTTGTTGGCGACGAGTTCGTCGAGCGCGTGGCGGCCTGCCTGTGCATCACCGAGCGCGCGGGATCGCAGGGCACGTTCGAGCACGATCCGCGGATCGTCGGAGGCCGCGAGCAACGCGTCACCCATGCCGAAGCCACCGATGGCGTCGACGCGGGCCAGACGCAGGCGTTGGTCGGAGGTGAGCGGCTCGCCGGCATCGACCTTGGCCAAGAGAAGGTCGCGGGCCTTTTCCCCTTGGCCGTTGCGGACGAGCAGTTCGAGGTACGTCGGAAGCGTCTCGGGCTCGCCGGGGTTGTTTTGCTGGATCGCTTCGACGAGTTCGAACAGGCGTTGGCCGGCCTCGGGTTGGGGGGCTTTACGCCAGATCGCTTCGCGGACCGCGGCGATCTGCACCCAGGCGGGCGTGTCGTCATGGGCGCGGGCCAGTCCGTCGCGGGCGGCTCTCATCGCTTCACGCAGCCGACCGGTCGCCGTGAGTTCGCGGCTGATCGCTAGGAACGGCTCGTCCCATGACGGCAGGCGCTCGCTGGCCTCCTCGTAAAACCGCACGGCGAGTTCTCCTTCGCCGAGTTCGGCGTAGGCATCGCCGGTCCACGCCAGGATCGGCACGTTGCCCGGGGCGCGCTGGCGGGCGCGGTCGTAGATCGTGATCTTCTCGTGCGGCGGGACCGTGTCGTCATACCGGGCGGTGATGGCTTCATGCCAACTGCGGGCAGCACCCTCGGTGCGGAGGCTCAACGCTTCGAGTTCCGCCGACGCGGTGCTGCCGGTATTAAGGTTGGCAAGTGCGCGTAGCGCGAGCAGCGTCGTGTCGGTCTGCGGATCGTCGAGGTCGAGGTCGGCCAGCAGGCGGAGGTTTTCGTCGTGGCGGTCGTGTTGCCAGAACCGTTCGGCAAGCTGAGCCTTGAGCTTCGGGTCATCGGTGGTCTCGGCGGCCCGTTCGAGCAGGGCCTGCGACTCGTTGAAGAGCCGCAGCGCGTCGAACATGCCGGCGGTGAGGCGGACCAGGTCGCTGTCGGTCGTCGGTGACGCGGCGGCGCGGCGGAGCCAGTTCATCGCCTCGTCGTTGTCCTTGGCGTAGTTGTGGGCCACGGCGAGGACGAGCATGTACCGCGGATTGTCTGGGTCGTTTTCGTAGAGCTCGTTGGCCCAGGTCAGCACCTCGGCCGCGCCCATCTCCGCGGCGTCCATGAGCCGGGCGGTGGCGATGTAGCCGTTGACGTCGTCGGGGACGACCTCGTTGTAACGGCGTGCGGTTTTCAAAGCGGCCGGCGTATCGCCGTTGGCCGCTTGATTGTCGCGCAAGGCCTTGAGTGCCTCGGGATCGTTAGGGTTGGTTTCGAGGAGCCTGCGGGCGATGTCGACGGCATCGCCGTGGAGGCCGACTCGACCGTTGGCTTCGATCAAGGCGCGCTGGACGTCGACGTCGTCTGGCCGCAGCTCGGCCATTTCATTGAGCCGAACGCGGACCGAGCGGAGTTGGCCGCTGCCCGAGGGCTCGGTGCGGAGCTGGCTGATGGCGTAGGCGTAGGCCGCTTCGAAGTCGTCCACGCCGGAGTCGCCCACGACCGGGTGTAGCAGGTCGATCGCCTCGCGGTAGTCGCCGGCGTCGAATCGGGCCATCCCGTCGGTGCGGTGTTGGGCGAGTCGGTCGGCTTCCTTCTGCTGGTTCTGGTAGTACCACAGCGCACCGCCGGCCACGAGCAAGGCGAGTACGACCAGCAGCGCGATGCCGCGACGAATGGTTTTGGGTCTTAGGGCCATGGGAAGTGTGAGGGGAAGTTTGAAGTATCGGAAGAATCCGGGCTTCGGGGCACTTCAACCTTCCACATTCACACTTCAAACTTCAGTTGCGGCTGCTCTTGCGCACGATCTGCATGACGGTGCGCCAAATGATCTTGATGTCCAGCCAGAACGAGACGTTTTCGACGTACTCGATGTCGTAGCGGATCCATTCCTGGAAGTCGGTGCCGGCGCGGCGGGTGCGGCGGGTTTGCCAGAGGCCGGTGATGCCGGGGCGGACGGACAGGCGTGCCTCGCGCCAGGCGGGTGCGAACTGGTTTTCCTTGTGCGGGGACGGACGCGGGCCGACGATCGACATGTCGCCCAGCAGCACGTTCCAGAACTGCGGGAACTCGTCGAGGTTGTACTTGCGGATGAACTTGCCGACCTTGGTGAGGCGCGGGTCGTTCTCCATGAAGAACTGAGGCCCGTCGGCTTCGTTGACCTGCTCGGCGATGAGCTTTTTCTTGATCTCCTCGGCGTCCTTGCGCATGGAGCGGAACTTCCAGCACTTGAACTCCCGACCGCCGACGGTCTCGCGGACGTGGCCGAAGAACCACGGCCGGCCGTCCTCGAGGTAGATCGCGAGCATGATCAGCGGCCAAAGCGGCGCGCTCAGCAACAACGCGGTGAGCGTGAAGCCGATGTCGAAGGTGCGTTTGCAGAACCGCTGCGTCGGCGACAGGCCGGCACGGGGCGGCTCTTCAGGCTCCGGCGGCGGTTCGGACGGTTCGATCTGCAGCCACTGGATCTCCTCGTGCGCGACATCGCAGATCGGATCGTCCCAGAGCACTCCGGGACCGACGACCGTGTCATTGCCGGTGAGCTTTCGGCCCGCGCCGACCCAGACCGGTCCGACGATGCGGGCGTTCTCGTGGATCGTCGCGTCGCGGTCGGCCCAGACTTGCGAACGGCCGGGCTTCTGGGCGTCACCGACGAGGCGGGCGCGGGTCACCGTGCTGTTGGGGTTGTGCCAGCACGACACCATTTCCTGCAGAAACAGCGCGACCTCCTCGTCGGAGATTCGGTCGTAGATCGTGCCTTCGGTGGAGAGGGCGGCGCGTTCGTGGCGGGGGATGAAACGCCGCAGCCGACGCCAGCCCTGGAGCGGGTTTTGGGAGCGTTGCCAGAGCTGAGCGATCTCACGCTCTGTGCTGAGCACCACGCGGGCCAGTCGACTTTTGCCGTCGTAATCGCGGTTGAACCCGAGGAAGGTATCCCGTTCGTCGGCCAACACCCGTTCGCGGTAAACCTTCTCACGCGTGTCGGCGATCCGCACGAACAGCACCTGTGGCTCGACCCACGAGAGCACGTCCATCGCCTTGTCCAGCTTGAACATCGGCAGCGACCGTGCGTCGGTCAACAGGTACAACTCGGCATGCCTGACGATCTGCGACGGCTCGCCTTGCCGGACGACCTGCACGCCGTACTGCGCCCAGTATCGCGCATGAAGCTGGAGCGGATCGAGGCCCCAGATCGTGCGTGGATTGGTTGGCGAGGCGGTGACCATGTGGCCTTGGTTAGTTTGTCTGTCCGGTCAACGCCCCGGCGACGCCGCCGGTGATCCGGCCGTTGGCTGGGGTGGATCGGGCGACGGATTTCATGCTCATGCCGTTGATGGACTTCTCGAAGTCGTCGTTCTGGGCGCGGTTGAACACGACGCCGGCAACCTTCGCGCCGATCGAGTTCAAGTGGGCCAGGGCACGGTCGACGAACTGGCGATCCTGTCCGCGGCTGACCGCGAGGATGACGCCGTCGACGGCCGCGGCGACGGGGGTCGCCTCGATGCTGCCGAGGATCGGGCCGGTGTCGACCAGCACGATGTCGTAGTCATGTTTCGCCTTGGCGATGAGCCTGCGCATGGCTTGGGGGCTGATGCCGCCAGCGTGTCCGCCTTCGGCCGCACCGACCGGCAACAACGCCAGGTCCGCCACGTCCGTCGGGTGAACGAACTGGTCGTAACTTTCGACATCCCGCAACGAATCGAGAAGGCCCTGCGGTGAATCCTCGCCGCGGATGCCGAGGCGATCGGAAAGGCCCTGGCCGACGAGGTCGGTGTCGATCATGAGCGTGCGGCTGCCGGAGGCGGCGAACGACAGGCCCATCGCGAGGGTGAGCGACGTCTTGCCGTCGCCGGAAGTCGCGCTGGTCATGCAGTAGCTCAGCGGGTCGTCGGTGCGGGCACCGAGTTGGAGCATCGTGCGGATCTGGTGGACGCAGTGGGCGGCGATGGACGCCTGCTCCGGGTCGGAGAGCCTGTCCGGCAGGTTCGGCAGAATGCCCAGTAGCGTGAGGCCCGACATTTGCTCGGCCGCGGCGTCGTCGGAGTAGCGGTAACGGGTGTCGAGCAGGCCCATGAGCAGGACGATGCCGATCGGCACCGAGGCACCGCCGACGGCACCGACCAGGGCCATGCGTGAGCGTTTGTCGGCGTCGACGCTGGCGGGTCCGACGCCCGAGGCGCGGAAGTTTTGGCCTTGCAGGGCGCGGTTGGACTGGAGTTCGTTCATGCGGGCGGTGAGCCGCTCGCCCTCGCGGTCCAGGCCGTCGCGTTGGCGTTCGAGGCGTTCGACCTCGGCCGATGCGGTGACGAGTTTCTGTTGTTCCGTCTGGAACTCGGCCCGCATCTCTTCCTTGAGCCGAAGCTGGGTTTCGAGGGCGTCGAGCATGTTGCGATCGACCATGATGATCGCTTCCTCGGAGCCGAAGATGCCGCCGCCGGGGTTGGGCATCGCGGCGGTGTCGGTCCGCAGGGTCTCGGCATAGGCCTCGATGTCCTGATCGAGCTGGTCGAGGAACTGCTGAGCCTGCGTCACCTGCGGGTGCTTGGCCCCGAAACGCTGGCGGGTGTTGGCCATCTGGCGGTCGGCGGCACGGCGCTCGGCGAGAAGCGTGCGGAGCGTTTCGTCGTTCTTGGCCAGATCCTGAGTCGTCGCGGTGGACTCCCGGCTCAGCGCGTCATCGGCGAGCCGGGTGGCGACGCGGAGGTTGCGGATGTCCGTGTTAAGCTTGTCGAGCTCGTTGTTGAGCTGAGTCTCGCGGATGTCGAGGTTGGTCGTGCCGAACTCGTTGGTGAGCCGGTCGATCTGACGCTGTAGACCCGAACGTGCGTTGAGATTGGTGTTGATCGCGCTGTTGGTGGCGACGATCGTGTTCTCGGTGTCGTTGATCCCGGTGCGTTCCCAGTTGTCGGCGGCGGCCGCGAGCATGGCCTCGACGCCGGCGCGGGCGAGTTTGGGGTCTTCGTGGTTGTAGGTGAAGTAGATGTTGTAGCTGTTCTGGTCGTAGTTCACCGAGAGGTTGCGGATGAACCCGTCGACGAGGCGTTCGTTGTGATCCTTGTCGCCATCGAGCTTCGCGCCGCCGTCGTCACGCCACGGGGCGGAGCTCATGGCGTCCTTGACGGTATCGGGGCCGTTGAGCTCGGCGGCCTTGGTCTTCATGAAGCTCTGGTAGAGCGGGATCACACGGTCGGCCGAGTCGATGTCCTTGATGACCGGGTCGATCGTGATGGAGCCGGTGGCCTTGTACTCCGGTGCGCTGGAGAACCAGCCCCAGACCCCGCCGGCCAGGGCTCCGAGCATGCCCAGCCCGAGTGCGACGCCATACCGGCCACGCAGGACGCGGTGGATTTTCTTGAGCGGAGGCCCGCCGCCGGCGTTCTGAGACTGCATCGGCATGCCGAGCGCGCCGCCGGTTTGCGGGCCGACGGGCGCGAGCGCCCCCGACCCGACGCCGTGACCGACGTTCCGGCCGACGCCGTTCGACCAAATGTCGTCGGGCTGACCGGTGCGGCCGTTGGTGGGGCTGCTTGGCACGATGGACTGACTCATCACCATTCTCCGTCCGGCGGTTGGGCCGGTCCTGTCTTCGATTTGCGCCCAGATGCAAGCGGGCAAGTTGGGTCGGATCGCAACGTCTGCCATCCGAGACGGCCCCGGGGGCCGCTGCGTTACACCGGCGACGCGTAAATCCTGCCGCCGCCTTCCTTATCGGCGTCCGGTCCCATTTCGGCCAGAGCGCCCAAACCCACGCGACCGATGTGGTTATCGGCCCGTGCCGGCCAGGACCGTCCCGTCCGGCTCCGGCACCAGCCGGGCGACCTCGGGATGGGCCAGGCCCTTTTCCAAGACATCGACCACCGGCAAGGCCGGCTCAAGCAGCGTCGCAAACGCCGCGTCACGTTCTTCCCGCAAGCCCGGTCGATCGAGCGACAGCAAGCCCTGGAAGACCAACTGGAACTGAGCCGCGCCGTAATACCTTTGCCGATAGTCGTCGGCGGCGTTGATGAGGCCGTCCATGTCACGCACGATCCCGCCGTTGGCTCCGCTGTCGGTGCCGGGCACGACCATGAAGTTGTAGACGATCAGGTACTGGGTCCGTCCGTCGCGATTGCGGGAGAAGCGGTATTCCTTGCCGGGGATTATGCGGTCACCCACGACCCAGTCGCGCTCGATGACCTCGTCTTCGTCCCAGCCGACGGCCGGGTAGCAGTTGGCCGGGAAGTGGCCGACCATGTCCTTGGATCGTTTGCACTGAACAATGACGAGCGACGCGACGCGGTCCGGGCTGCCGAAGTACTCCGCATTGTAGTCGAGGTAGCGGATGTTCCGCAGCGCGTTGGGCTGGAGCAGCTTGACGGCCGACGGGGGGAGTTCGTCGGCCCGATCCTCGCCGCCCCAGCTGCCGATCGAGAGCGGAAGGTCGTTGATCATGTCGGCCGCGACGGTGTGGAACGGCTCGTAGCTGGTGTTGTCCGCGTAGACCACGTTCTGGTACGCGATGCCGCCGAGCAGGGCGATCGTCGCGAACGGGGCAGCCAGTGGCAGTGCGAATCGTCGTCGGAAGTTCATGGGAGGTACGAGGGGCGATCAATACGAGCGTGACGCGAGCCGGAACCGTTCAACGGGCGCGCCGGTCCAACGGAGCACGACGAGAATGCCGTAAAGGATCAACGCGGTCAGTGGCAGGAGCATCCAGCCGGCGATCGAGTGGAACTGGTCGGGGACGACATGCTGGTTGCCGTATTCGCCGTAAAGCCAGATCGTCGGCACCGTCCGCAGCACGTTGCACAGCAGCACGACGGCCGGGCAAAGCAGCAGGATCGCGATCCGCACGCCGTTACGCAGCGGCATCCCGAAGCAGAACGCGAAGCCGATCAGCATGAGCATCGGGACGTTCCGCATGCCGTTGCACGCTTCGGCGACCATGACCGGCTCGCCGTTGATGATGACGGTGTTGCCCGAGAGCTCGCTGGACTGGCCGAGCAGGCCGAGGATGACGTGGGAAATGTTCGCGGTCCAGTTCTGCAACGGGATGGCGATCTCTTGTCGGATCTGGCCGGGCAGCGGGATGACGAACAGCAGCACGATGACGGCCGGCAGGAAGCGGAGCAGGGCGTTCTTGCCGAGCGCTGCCGTGGCCGCGCCGACCGGGACCATGACCGCACCGAGGTGGAACATCGCCTGCGTGGAGTTGTTGAAGCCCCACCAATGGACGAACCAGCCGACCGCGACGATCGCCGGCCCGAGCAGGAACCCGCCCGCCCGGCAATAGCGGAACCGCTGCCGACGCACATACACGAGAAAGGCCGCGATCAGCGGGACAAAGTAGATGTGCGAGTACTCGTCGAAGTCGCCGTAAGCATAATCGACGAAGATCTCGGCCCACGCGGGGAACGTTGCGATGATGCCCACCAGCGCCAATGTGGCGGCCAGCAGCAGGTGCTTGCCCGCGAGTCGGCCTTGCGGCGCGTAGGCGAAGTCGATCGACTCCGACGGTGCTTCGTGCTCGATCGGCGCAGCGGCCCCCGCTGTTTTGGGGCTGGGGTGGATCGAGGTTGGCGCGTCGAGTGTGGTCACGAAATGCGGGGCGCTTTAGTCAGTGTGTCGGTCGGTTGCGACGTTGGCCTTTCCGGCAGTTTAACAGCAATCGCCCGGGACATGGGTTCCGTTCATGTTCCCCGGCAGCCGGCGATGTCGTCGATGAAATGCCCGTTGTCCGGGATCTCGCCATTGGCGCAGACGACGCTGCGGACCAGGCTCGCACGTCGACCGACTCGGGCACCGCGCAGCACGACCGCGTCGTGCAGGTATGCGTCCTCGGCGACCTCCGCGCCGCTCTCGACCACCGAGAAACGCCGCCGGTGTCCTTCGCCCATGGCGTCTTCGAGCGGGTCGACCTCGCCGCGGCGGGCGTTCTCCGGGGCGTGGAACAGCCGCAGGGCGGTGATGTAATCATCGGCCGATCGAATCGGCAAAGCCGTCGGACGCCGGCACTTGAGCACGCGGACACTGAAACCCGCCTTCGAGATGACCGGCAAACCTTGTTCCTTGAGATCGAAGTAACCCACGTCCGGTAAGCACCGAAGGGTGGCCACACGGATGAGCATGAGTCCGCTGGGCGTGCCGTCCTCGTGGCCGACGATGGCAACGTCGGCGTGCTTACCCGCCAGCGCCCGGGCCAGTGCGGCCAGTGGGTCGAGGAGCAACTGGGCGGCGTTGGCGACCAGAATGTACTCGTCGTCGGCGTACTCGGCGGCGAGATCCTTGAGCACGCCGCCGGTACCGCGGTAGTCGCCGCGATCGTGGCCCGGCTCGATCAGTTCGGCCAGCTCCGTGTTGGTCGATTGCGGCATCGTCGCGCCCCGGTTGACCGCCACCGCGACCGGTAGCTTCGGCAGGCCCACGTGTCCGGCGACGTTGACCGCCTGCGTGAGCCAATGATCCAGCAGCGTCACCTCTTCCGAAAGGGGAAGTTCGAGCAACGGCCGACGGATGCCACGCGAGAAGGCGTCATCGCGGAGTTTGCCACTGAGCAGGACGAGGCTGCGAAGGCCGCGCAGGGCTTCGACGGCGTCGACGCCGTGGACGGCCGCGGGCTGGGGGCGGTTGGCCTGGTCGAGGCGTTGGGCGAGCCGGTCCGAGACGCTGCCGCCGACACCGCGGGTGGTTCGTCCCGGACCGGCTTCGCTGTGTTTCGTCGGAGCCGGGCCAGGGATGGTCGGTGCGGCGGGATTGGCCGAGTATCGACGGGGACGGGGGAAATGGCCACCGGTTTCAGCCGCCTTGGTCGTACCAAGCCTGCGGTGCACACGGTTGGACACCGCGTCCCGCATCAGCACGGTCGCGAAGGGCAGCCCGTGAACGATGTACCGCTTGAACAGTCGGCGTGGCTCCTGAACCAGCCGGTGCGTCCACTCGAGCCCGACCTTCTGCAGCAGGCTCGGTGCACGCGAGACGTGGCCGCAGAGAAAACTGAACGACACGCCAACACCCAACCACCATGTGTCGGGCAGGTTGTGATGGATGCGGTCGACGAGATTTTCCTGCTTGGGCGAGCCGAGACCGACGAAAACGATGTCGGGCTGAGCTTCCACGAGGGCTTCGACGAGCAGGCCCATCTGCTCCGGAGAATGCTCAAAGCCGAAGTCCGGGCAGTACGTGCCCGCGATTTTCAGCCCCGGGTAGCACTTCTGGAGAATCTTCGCCGCACCGTCGGCGGTGCCTGGCTCGCCACCGAGGAGGAACACCGATCTCCCGGCGCGGGCCGCGCCTTCGCTGAGCGTGCTGATCAGGTCGCTACCGGCGACCCGTTCCGGTAACGGCGTGCCCTGCAATCGGCTGGCCCAAATCAACGGCATGCCGTCGGCGACGACCAAATCGGCCTCGCTAACCAACGCGCCGAACGCCAAGTCCCGGGTCATGCGTCGAAGGTGATCGAGGTTGGGCGTGATGACCGAGCCGCCCTTGCCGGCATCGAGGCTGCGCAGAATGTGATCAACCGTCTGCCGTTGCGTGACCGCGTGGAATTCGACGCCACGCAGGGCGATGGTCGGCGGACTTGGCGGGGCCGTGGCGACGGGGCTGACCCGGGCGACACTCGGCTGCCGGGCCGACGCGGCGGACGGCATGGCCGGCGACGGGTTCACCGAGCCGATGCCGGGGACGTGCCCGACCTTGCGACCGTCCGGCGCGATGGGGGGTTGTGGCGCAGCGGTGGCGGTGGCCTGCTTCGTCTCGTCGATTTGTCCGGCCAGTTCCGGCATAAAGCGAACCGATGCTTGCGAACTCGCGAGCGCCTAAGTCCCGGCGACGTCCGCATCTATCCCCATACCGAGGCACCCGAACGGCGGGCACGACGTCGGCTTGGTCATCGGCGTGCGTGTCGGCACACCGTCTGATTTCGTTATCGACCGGCGGGGGGTCGAGTGAAGGGCGGAAATTGAGTGATTTTCTTGGAAACCGAACCGCAGAAAGCCGCAGCGTCCCACGCCGCTGGATCGGCGTCGTCGCAACGAGCGTCCGGAGACACGAGCGTCTCCCAAACATACCCGCCTGGCTAGACGTGGCGACCATGTCCGGACGAATACCGGCGTGGTTTTCCGGTGATTCGGGGCGACTACGCCGCTCATGCAGGCTGGCGAAAATGGGGGGATTCTGTCCGGTTGGTGCGATCGGGCTGTTCCGCGCGGCATATCACCGGTTGCCGGCGTGAAGGGGTGACGCGGCAAACCACGGATCAGCGGGTTGGGATGCGCGATGGGTCTTTCGAGCATCAGGTCAAGCGTCCGGGGTTCGGACGCACCTTGGGGTGGGGGCATTTTCTCGACGGGCCGACCGGTCAGGGGAAGGCACGTCGCGTTGGCACGGTCAGGCCGGGTGAGGGCAGGTCCGATAATCAATGTCGCCGCCGAACTGAAAACAACCAAGTTCGGCTGCGATGGGTTTCGAAGCGTTCGTCGACACCGGGCGATGTCGGTTGGGTGGGTGGCCACAGTATGCCAGACGGCACCACCGCTGCCAAGGTTTCTTCTTTCCGAGTTTACGTCCGAGAATGTGCGGGCTGATTGGCCGGCCACAACCCTCAGCTCGGTGGTAGGGCCTCGGCCGGACCGCCGTCGAGGCTGCGGACGCGTTTGGCGACCACCTCACCGCCGACGCCGCGTTGCCGCTGGACGCCCCGGGTCGTTGCGATGACGCCGGTCCGGGCCATTTCCGCGATGCCCATCGGCTCGACGAGATCGAGAAAAGCCTGGAGTTTCTCCTCGGTGCCGGCAATTTCCACGAGCATGCTGTCGGGGGCGACGTCCACGACGCGTGCCCGGAAGCTTTCGGCCAAATCCATGAGCTCACGCCGACCCTTCGCGTCGACGTTGACGCGGACCAGGGCCAGGTCACGCTCGACGAAGTCCGTCGTGTTCAAATCCCGCACGCTCTGCACGGGCACAAGCTTGGCCAGCTGCTTGTGAATCTGTTCGACGACGTTGGAGTCGCCCACGACGACGAGGGTCATCCGCGAGATGTCGGGGTTTTCGGTCCGGCCTACCACGAGCGAGTCGATGTTGAAGCCGCGGGCGGCGAACATGCCGGCGACGTTGGCGAGCACGCCGGGCTCGTTGATGACAAGGGCGGTCAGGACGTGGCGGTTCGAAGTGAGCATCGTTTCGCGCACTGTAGCCGGCCCGCCGGTAGCCGACCAACCGGTACCCGCCTAGTGTGTCGGCCCGGCAGACCTGACGCCGGTCGAACCATTATGGCAGACGAAACCAGCATCCCCGAAGCCTCGACCCAAGAAGGCCGTCCCCAGCGTCCCCGCATCGCCCAGGAAGGCGCGAACGGCAAGATGTACGTGGATTACAAGCAGTCCGAGACGCTCCGTCGCATCATCAGCACCAACGGCAAAATGGGCGGCCGTCGTCGTACCGGTGCCAACGCGATGGAGCAACGCATGATCGCCACCGCCGTCAAGCGTGCACGCTTCATGGCGTTGTTGCCCTACACGAGTCACGCGAACATCGCGTAGGTTCGGCCAACATTTGAGTTTGCCAGTGCGAAGTGGTGAGATGTCTCGCCGCTTCGCACTCTGCGTTGCGCGTGTTCGACCGTGATCCAAACCACGCCCAACCCCGCGCCCGATCCGGTGCCATCCCAGGCCGATGAGTTTCGTCCGGGGCCGGGCGAACTCAGGCGGAAGGTCTACAACGTGATCTTCGGTCACGCGACGGCTGCGGGGCTGACCTTCGACATCGCCTTGTTGGTGTTCATCCTCGGCAGCGTCGTCGCCGCGTCGCTCGAGACGGTGGAGTTGGTCAATCAGCGGCACGGCGAATTGCTTCGTGCGATCGAGTGGGGGTTCACGATCATATTTTCCGTGGAGTACGCGCTTCGGCTCTGGTGCTTGCGGCGACCGCTGCGGTACGCGCGGAGTTTCTTCGGAATCGTCGACCTGCTCGCGATCGTGCCAACTTACGTCACGTTGTTCACGACCGCCGGACTTCAGTCGCTGCTCGTCGTTCGCGCGTTGCGGCTACTGCGCGTCTTCCGCATCCTCAAGCTCACGCACCTCATGACCGAGGGCCACGCCCTGCGAGCGGCGTTGTGGGACGCGCGGGACAAGATCCTCGTGTTTCTGCTGACGGTTACGGTGATCGTCACGATCGTCGGTGCTCTGATGTACCTCGTCGAAGGCCCCGAGCACGGCTTCACCAGCATCCCCGAGAGCGTGTACTGGGCCGTGGTCACGATGACGACCGTCGGCTACGGCGACATCACGCCCCAGACGCCGATGGGCAAAGCACTGTCGGCCGTGCTGATCGTGCTCGGTTATGCGTTGATCGTCGTGCCCAGCGGTTTCGTGTCGGCGAGTTTCATCAGCAATCAGGCCAAGGACAACCGCACCTGCCCACTGTGCAAGGTCGCCGGCCACGACCCCGACGCCGAGTTCTGCCGTGCCTGCGGCAACGCGCTCACCCGCTCGGTTCCAAGTCCACGGCCACCGAGTTGATGCAGTAGCGCAGTCCCGTGTCGGTCGGGCCATCGTTGAAGACGTGGCCGAGGTGGGCGTCGCATTTGGCGCAGCGGACTTCGATGCGTGGGCGGCCGGGCAGGCTCGTGTCTTCGACCTCCTTGATCTTCCCCTGCTCCTTCACGTCGTCGAAGCTGGGCCAGCCGCAGCCGCTGTGGAACTTGGCCGCGGCGTCGAAGAGCACCTCGCCGCAGACGATGCAGCGGTACACGCCGGGCGTTTTGTCATCGGTGTACGCACCGGTGAACGGCCGTTCGGTGCCGGCGTTCTGCGTGACCTGCACGGCGAGCTCCGACATGTCGCGGCCTTTGTAGTCCTTCATGTTCCTATTGTTGGCACGGATGAGCACGCCCGCACTGATCCTTCTCTCCGGTGGCTTGGACTCGGCGACCTGCCTCGCCATCGCCGCCGACAATGGGCACGCGCCGCTGCACACGATCGCTTTCGACTACGGCCAGCGGCATCGTCATGAACTGCGAGCCGCCGAGCAGATCGCGGAGAAATACGGTGCGAAACATCGCGTCGTGCGGCTCGACCTGCGTCAGTTCGGCGGTAGCGCCCTCACCGCCGACATCGACGTGCCCAAGCACGACCGCGCGGCCGACATCGGTACGGACATCCCCGTCACTTACGTCCCGGCCCGCAACACACTCTTTCTCAGCTACGCCCTGGCCGAGTGTGAGGTCTCCGGTATCAACGACATCTACATCGGCGTCAACGCACTCGATTACTCGGGCTACCCCGACTGCCGCTCGGAGTTCATCGACGCCTTCCAGCAGGCCGCACGCCTGGGCACCAAGCTCACGGCCTTGAGTATCCACACGCCGCTCATCCACTGGACCAAGGCCCAGATCATCTGCGAAGGCGTCAACCTCGGCGTTGATTACGCCCAGACTCATAGCTGCTACGACCCGGTCGATGGGCTGGCATGCGGCCGGTGCGATAGTTGTCTGCTGCGGGCCAAGGGGTTTGCCGACGCCGGCGTGCCGGATCCAACCCGGTATGTGCAACGTTGATCGCGTTGGTCGATGGTGGGGGTATGAAGTGCTTGCTCTTCATACCGCTGGTCCTCGCGTGCATCTGGGACAACGACACGCTCAAGGAGGAACAGCGCGGGCTGCCGGAGGTCGCTGCGTTGATCGAAGGGCGCTTTGAAAAGCACAGCGACTTTTACTACGAACAACGACTGACGACGCCACGCGAGACGCTGGACGACCTCGACAATCACGCGGTGGCGTTGGAGAAGCTCGGGCGGATCGATGAGGCGATCGCGTTGCTCGAGCCCGTCACCGCCGAGCATCCCAGCCGCTACACCACCCACGCCAACCTCGGCACGTTCTTCATCCACCGCTGGCTGCGTGACAAGAACGTATCCGACCTTGATCGCGGCATCGAACTGATCGAGCGTGCGATCGAGATCAACCCCGACGCCCACTTCGGGCGGGAGAAGTACCAGCTCCAACTCGCCCAGCATGTTCGCGCTGCGGTGGGGGGCGATGAGTTTGCGGCTGGGACGAGCTTTGTGACGCCACTCGTGTTGGGCGAGCGCTTGGATAATCTCCGGCACCCTTTTGGTGATGATGCGAATCGCGAACCCGGCGATCCGACGCTCGTCGAATCGGTGCACGAGTCGATGAACATGTACGTTCGAGTAAGTTCCAACTGGCAAGGCAACGCCTCGCCCGATCCGGAGATCGAAGCCGCGATCGAAGGCGTTGCCGGGATGATCCGATTCGGGACTGGGACGTCGCCGCACTTGTACGAGGCACTCGGCGACCTGCTGGCTAAACGCGGCGATCGTCGGCTCGCCGCCCATGCGTACCTTCGGGCGATCGAGTTCGGTCATCCTGATCAATCCAGGATCAACGAGGCGATCGACAGGGTCACTGGTGTGATCCAGCAGCACATGCGCGAAGAGATTGCACGGCAAGCCGTCCTGGATCGGCAAGCCGCGGACGCGTGGGTTGCGGCGTTTCAGGCGTTCGAGGATCAGCTTTTGCGTGATGGCGTGCCGTTGACCGATGCGGCCTACGCGCCGTTCTACGCCGAGTACGGCAATCCACGCACGCCGCCGCCCAAGACCTACGACGAATACATCAGCCGAGCGTGGCTGCGGGCCGGCGTGATCGGGTTTCTTCTGTTCCTCGGCGGCTTCGTCGTGATCTTCACCGTGCGGCGGTTGTTGCGCGTTGCGTAAACTCGCTTCGCATGATCCTCGGCATCGAGTCCACCTGCGACGAAACGGGCGCGGCGCTTGTCCACGACGGACGCGTGCTGAGCAATGTCGTTGCTTCGAGTGCGGCGCTGCATGCGGCGTATGGCGGGGTGGTGCCGGAGATTGCGAGCCGGGCGTGTGTGGAGTCGATCGGGCCGGTGGTGAAGGAGGCGCTCGGCGATCACGCGTGGGAGCAGGTCGACGCGGTCGCGGTGGCGCATCGGCCGGGGTTGATCGGGTCGCTGCTGGTCGGCGTGTCGGCGGCGCAGGCGTTGGCGTGGTCGCTCGGCAAGCCGCTCATCGGCGTCGATCATGTGCGGGCGCACCTGCACAGCGTCACACTCGACGTTGGCAATGTGCAACTGCCTGCTGTAGGCCTCGTCGCGTCGGGTGGCCACACCTCGCTCTACCACGTTCGTGACTGGCACGACATCACCCGCCTTGGCGGCACCATCGACGACGCCGTCGGCGAGGCGTACGACAAGGTCGCGGCCATCCTCGAACTCGGCTATCCCGGCGGCCCGCTCATCGACAGGCTCGCAACGAACGGCGACCCGGCGGCGGTGAAGTTCCCGCGCAGCATGCTCGGACGAGATTCGCTCGACTTCTCGTTCAGTGGGCTCAAGACGGCGGTGCTGTATCACGTCCGCGGAGCCAAGGGGCGCGAGCGGACGGTGGCGGATTTGGATGAGCGAACGATCGCCGACACGGCCGCGAGTTTTCAGCAGGCGGTCATCGACACGTTGCTCAAGAAACTCGAGCGTGCGATGGAGCAAACCGGCGCGCAGTCCGTCATTCTCGGCGGGGGAGTGAGCGCTAATCGCGGACTGCGTGCCGCGCTGCCGAGCCTCGGCGTGCCCGTCGCGATGCCAAAGCCCGCGTACTGCACCGACAACGCAGCGATGATCGCGGGGTTGGGGGAAGCGATGTTGGCGGCGGGGGATATTGCGGACCTTGATCTCGCCGCTGTTCCGAACTGATGCGTGGGCGACTTCATCGCACCGCTACACTCGCCCATGCAACTGCCGCCGCGTGGGAACGGACACAAAGGCACCTTCGGCAAACTTCTCGTCGTCGGCGGGTCGGACACGATGCTCGGTGCACCGATGCTCGCGGCGTTGGCGGCGTATCGGTCGGGGTGCGGGTATGTGCTTGCGGCGTTGCCCAAAGTGATGCTGCCTGCGGCGTTGAGCGTGGTGCCGGAGGTGGTGGGCGTCGTGCAGGACAACGCGGTCGCTGCGGCCGAGGGGGCTGATGCGTTGGTGCTCGGGCCCGGGCTTGGCCAGCGCTTCGATGTCGGGCAGTTGCTGGAAGTGGACAAGCCGACGGTGTTGGACGCCGACGGACTTACGTCGTGGAGCAAGCGTGAGAACTGGTGGGCGTCGTTGCCGCCCAAGTGCGTCCTGACTCCGCACCCCGGCGAGGCGAAGTCGATCAGCGGCGGCCCGGTGCCGAGCTACGACGCGGGACGCAAACAGTGGGCGCTCGGCCACGCGCTCAAGTGGCACACGACGGTGCTGCTCAAGGGCGAGCGGACGGTGATCGCCAGTGCCAACGGTCGTGTGGCGGTCAATGACACCGGCGACAGCACCCTCGCCAAAGCCGGCAGCGGCGACGTCCTCAGCGGCGTCATCGGCACGCTCCTCGCTCAGGGTGTTGAGCCGTTCGATGCGGCGGTGCTCGGTGCGAAAGCGCACGGCCGTGCGGGTGAGCTGGCGGGGCAAAAACGGACGACCCGCGGCGCACTCGCACGGGACGTGTGCGATCAGTTGCCGTTCGCGTTGCAAGAGTTGGAGAGCCAGCTAACGCCCTCGGCTTTGGCCGTGGGTCCGTGAAATCACTCGCCGACCCACGCCTGAAGGCGTGGGCTTTTGGTTAGTTGGGAATAGGCGTGTCGTCGGGTGTCATCTCCGACGCCGGTTGCTCGGTCACGTCGTCGATGAGTTCCTCGATCTCGGCTTGCGTGTCTTCGACCAGTTCCTCGGCGGCCCCGAACTCTCCGGTAACGGCTTCGATGTCGCCTGGGGCAGCCGCGGCGTTCTCCTCGGTTATCACCGGCTGTTCGTCGCGCAGTTCCTGCACCACGAAGTAGCCCATCCCCGCAACGAACAGGAGTGCGAGGAAGCTCAGGAACAGCGCCATGCCCAGCAGGAAGCTGAACCACTTGCTCTGCTTGCGCATCTGCTCTTCGAGGTGGTCGGTCTTCTTATCGAGATGACTGCGGAGTTGTTCGAGGACTTCGTTGCTGCGGGCCGAGGAATCGGAGACCGCTCGCATCGCGTCGCCGAGGCCGTGCATGGTTTGTCCAACGCCGCTAAGGTTTTCGGCCATCTGGGCGTCGGCTTCGCGCATCGCTTCGACGCGTTCCTGCAGTGTGTCGAGCCCTTTGCGTTGGGCTTCGCCGGTCTGGCCGATGGTGTCGAGGATGGCCCCGAGCTTCTCCTGGTGTTCGGTCTGGTTGCCGATCTGGTCTTTGATGGCCAGGAGGGTTTCGCCGTGGATCTTGTTCGCTTCTGCGGCCTGCTCGACGCTGGCGGGCAGGTGCTTGAGCGTGTCGATGAGCTCGGACTGCTTCTCGGTGGACTTCTCCATGGAGACCTGAATGCCTTGCATCAGGTCGGTGAGCTGGTCGAAGCCGCGCGTGAGCGAGTGGATGGCCTGGTCGCGCTTGGCGAAGGGGTTGAGCACGCCGCCGCGGAGGTCGGGGGCGTTGGGGTCCTGCTTCTTTTTGCCGAAGATGCGTGCGATCAGGCCGGGCTTGTCAGGGTCGCCGGAGTTGGTGTAGACGGTCGCCTCGGGCCGGGGATTGAAGTCCTCGTCGGCCGGCTTGGGGTCGAAGACATCGAGTCCGTCGTTGGTGCTGTCGTTGCGTTGCTCGGCCATGCTGCTGTTTCGGTATTGGTGCGTTCGTCGGATTGCGGGAGTCGTTGGCCGAATCTAGCATCGCCGGGTCATGCGGCCAAGTTGGTTAATTGCTCTGGTATTGATGCTGCTCGCCGCCGGTTGCGAGGAGTCGAGCACCGCGCGGTCCAACACTGGCATCGCATCGCTCTCACCAGCGCTGACGAGCATCGTGCTCGGCCTCGGCGGGGCGGAGGAGATGGTGGCGGTGAGCAACTACGACACCGACCCGCTCGTCGGCGACCTGCCACGGGTGGGCGATTTTATCAACGTCGACTGGGAAGAGCTCGCCAAGCTGCGTCCCGCGACGCTGCTGATGCAACAGCGAAACGACGACCTCGACGGCCGGGCCAAGCGGCTGCGGATTGTGCCGGTGTCGTTGCCGATCGACACGCTCGCAGACATTGAGGCGGCGGTGTCTGAGATCGCTGGCTTGGAGGCCATGCAGTCCACCGGTCACGCGGCCAACGCGGCTCACGATTGGCGGCAGCGGCTACGCACGAGCACTCCCGGCGACACGCGCACGCTCCTCGTCTGCGGTGATCGTTCGCTGTGCGCGGCAGGCGGTACATACCTCGATGAACTACTCACGTTTGCCGGTGGGGTAAATGTGCTGGAAGGTGAAGGTTACCTCGAACCCGACGATGAGCGTGTCGCGGCGTTGGCCCCGGAGGTGATTCTCGTGCTGCTGCCCGAAGGCGATGCGATATCGGTGCGGACGCGCTGGGAACGCTTCGGGCTCGTCGAGATCATCGAACGTCCCGATGCGCTGGTGCCGGGTTGGAACGTCGTCGAGATAGGCGAGGAAATGCGCGAGCGGCTTTCGGAAGTAGCCCCGTCGCCACGCGACGAGAGGGCCGAATGAGCGCCGGTCGGCTCATCGCAATCACGTTCGTGTCACTCGTTGCATGGGCGGTGACGGCGCTGCTCGCGCTGTGCGTTGGCTCCACCGGGAGCGTTGCCTTTCCGTCCGGCTTCGCGCTGGAACATCGGCTCGATGTCGTGTTGCTCGCGTCACTGGTCGGGGCGGCGCTCGCGACGGCGGGGGTCGGGTATCAGGCGGTGCTGCGGAACCCCCTGGCTGAGCCGTACTTGTTGGGCACCGCCGGCGGTGCGGCGTTGGCGGCGTACGCGGTGCGGCTCGCGGGTTTGCCGGTGCTCACCGAGACCGTCGCCGCGTTCGGCGGGGCGTTGCTCGCGGTCGTGGTGGTACTCGGCGTTGCCGGTCGCCGTGGGGCCGTCCGGCAGACGGCGGTCATTCTCGTCGGCGTGATCGTCGCGTCGATCTGCGGGGCGGCCTTTGCATTGCTCTACGCGCTCAACCGTGACAGCGATCCGTTCGCGGTATTGATCGGCGACGTGCGGAGCAACCTGCCGGCCGGACCGAAGTGGGTCGCGCTGATGCTGCTCGTCGTCGGCTACGCGCTGACGGCCGCGCTGGCCGGCAAACTCAACGCCGCGACGCTCGGTGACGACGAGGCGGCAGCGCTGGGCGTGCGGGTCGGTCGTCTGCGGGTGATCGTGTTGCTGGCCGCGTCGTTGACTGTCGCCGGCGCGGTGGCGCTGGCGGGGCCGATCGGGTTCGTGGGACTGGTCGGTCCGCACATCGCGCGGCTGTTGGTCGGCGCGGACGTACGCCGGCTGCTGCCGGTCGCGACGGCCGGTGGGGCGGTGCTGATGGTCGGGGCCGAAGCGTTGTCGCGCGTGCTTAGCCGACCCGAGGCGCTCAACACCGGCGTGCCGGTCGGCGTGTGGACCGCGCTACTCGGTGGGCCGTTGTTCATCACGCTGCTGCGGCGAAGTGAGGTGCGCAATGAGCGATGAGCGGCTGCGAGTGCACGAACTTGCCGCGTCGTTCGGGGACACGACCGTGTTTCGTGACGTGTCGTTCACGCTCGATACCGGCCAGGTACTCACGCTCATCGGCCCCAACGGCTGCGGGAAGTCGACGCTGCTGCGTTGCCTGCTCGGCCAACTGTCACACGGAGGCGAGGCGGGGTGGCAAGTGCCGATGAGCCGCGTGGCGTACCTGCCGCAGGTGCCGAGTTTCGCGGAAGGGCAGACCGTGGCGGAGGCGATCGAACTGGGCCGGGTGCCGCACCTGGGTTGGTTCGGCGTGACGGGGCCACGCGATCGCGCGGCCGTCGCGTCGGCGGCGGAGCGCGTGGGCGTCACCGACCTGCTCTCACGCCGGATGGAAACGCTCAGCGGCGGCCAACGTCGGCTGGTGTTCATCGCGCGGGCGTTGGCGCAGGAGCCGGCCGTGATCCTGCTCGACGAGCCCGACGCCCACCTGGACTACGCGAAGCTCGCGGAGTTGCACGGCCTGTTGCGAGGCTTGTCGGCCGACGGTTTGAGCATCGTCGTGGCGAGCCACGACCTGAACTTTGCGGCGGCGGTGGCGGATCGGGTGCTGATGCTCGGCGAACCGCCCGCGTTCGGCGACACGGCGCTGCTCACTGATGATCGGCTGCGAGCGCTGTTCGGCGTGGACCTTCGTGTTGATAACGGTGGTGTGCGGCAACGGTTCGGGACCGGGTAGCACACGACACCACGCGTCGCCAATCGGCGTGTGGTGTCGTGTGATTCCGAATGGCGTTCGGCTCAGGCGCGGCGACGAAGGACGAGTCCCAGACCCGCCATGCCGAGCAGTCCGAGCGATGCCGGCTCGGGGATCTCGGTCACGTTGATGTCCAGCGTGAACGTTTGCACGCCAAGGCCGACCGTGTCCGGGCCGAGCAGCAGGTCGAAGCTGCCGGTCCATGTCCCGCCCGGTCCGGCGGTGAAGTCCGGAAGCACGGCGAGGATGTCCACGCCCTCGGCCAGCGGAGCGCCCGACGCGTCGAACGCGCTGAACGACGCGCTGTTGACGACAACGGGGTTGCCGAACTCCAGCGGGCTGCCACCGGCGTTGGCACCGAGGAACACGCCGCCCACGGTGGCCGGCTCACCCTCGACGTCGAAGCCATCGGGGAAGAGTTCACCGTTCGAGGATGAAAGGCTGATCGCCAGGTCGATCGTGCCAGCGGCGGCGGGGGTTTCGGTTTCGATGACCGAAATCTCGGCCGAAGCAACGTCGGTCCCGATCGTCTGGCTGACGCCGTCGAACAACGCCTCTTCGAAGTCAACGGTCGCGGCCGCGCCACCGGCCGACGAGAGCGCAGGCGTGATGGCGTAGATGTCGCCGGTCGGGGCGGCTGTCGCGGCGGATGTACAGATCAACGTGGCCGCGGACGCGGCAACCAGTGCTTTGTGCATGTTGTCTCCCGGGGATCAGCCCGTGGGGGAACCGTCAGTTTTGGCTGATGCGGTTGTGCGGAACGCCCGCGATGACCCGGTGGCATAACGCCCGTCGGTCGACAACCCTCGTTTGCTCCAGCCACCATGAATGTAGAACAAATTTTCGGCCCGGGGTAGTGAAATCTGAACGGCCCGGCGGATGAGAAATCCGCCGGGCCGTTCAAGTGGACTTGCCGTCAAAACCGTTACGCGTCGCCGGATCACGCCCCGGCGGGTTCGGTGCCCATGAAGCCTTCGAGCTTTCGGGCGCGGACGGGGTGTTGGAGTTTGCGGATGGCCTTGGCTTCAACTTGACGGACGCGCTCGCGGGTGACTTTGAATATGCGGCCGACTTCTTCGAGGGTGTAGGTGTAGCCGTCGCCGATGCCGTAGCGGAGCTTGATGATCTCGCGTTCGCGGTAGGTGAGGGTCTTGAGCACCTGCTCGATCTTGTCCTTGAGCATTTCCTGCGTCGCGGAATCGACGGGGGAGGACGCGCGTTCGTCTTCGATGAAGTCGCCGAAGTAGCTGTCCTCGGACTCGCCGACGGGGCGGTCGAGGGAGATTGGGTGGCGGCTGATCTTCATGACGCGACGTGTCTCGGCGAGGGACATGTCGGCCTTCTGGCTGATCTCCTCGACGGTCGGCTCACGGCCGAGCTCCTGCATGAGCAGCTTGGAGATGTTCCGCAGGCGAGACATCGTTTCGATCATGTGCACCGGGATGCGGATGGTGCGGGCATGGTCGGCGATCGCGCGGGTGATGGCTTGGCGGATCCACCACGTCGCGTAGGTGGAGAACTTGAAGCCGCGTCGGTACTCGTACTTGTCGACGGCCCGCATCAGGCCGGTGTTGCCTTCCTGGATGATGTCGAGGAAGGAGAGTCCGCGGTTGCGGTACTTCTTGGCGATGGAGACGACCAGACGCAGGTTACCGCCCGAGAGCTTGCGCTTGGCTTCCTCGTAGCGGTTGAAGATCTGGCGGATGTGCGTGACGCGGCTGTGTAGTGCCGCGGCGTCTTCGAGCACCAGGTCTTCCAAACCTTCGAGTTCCTGCTTGCAGACTTCGAGGTCTTCGCCGGGGTCCTCGACGGTTTCGAGGTGGGCGATGCGTTCTTCGAGTTCGAGCATCTTGGCCGAGATACTCGAAAGCTTGTGCATCAGCGGCGCGATGCGGCTGGTGCGGAGCGAGAGTTCCTCGACAAGCTTCACGCAGCGGCGACGCCGGCGCCGCATGGACAGCTCGATTTCCGCGGCCCGCTTGTCGGTGGTGCCGTCGCGCAGCTCGTCCCACTCGGTCTGGTTGCGGGTGAGCATCTTCCGCGCGGTGTCGAGGTTGCGCGGAATGCGGGCGGCGATGGTCTGCTTGTCCGCCTGGTCGTCGGCGGTGGAGATTTTCATCGTCCGGTCGAACGGCAGGTCGCCGTCGGCCACCTGCTGGAGCGTTTCGATCGCCGCGGTCAGGCAGTAGTCGCTGCGGAGCACGAGATGTCGGAAGACCTTGCGAGTGATCTCGATCTTCTTGGCCAGCTCGATTTCCTGCTCACGCGTGAGCAAGGGGATCTCGCCCATCTGCGTGAGGTACATGCGAACCGGGTCGTCGATCCGTTTGGCACCGGCCTCGGCCAATTCCTTGGCGAGCTCGGCCAGGTCGGCGTTGTCGATGACTTCCTCAACGACCGCTTCCTTGCCGAGGATCTTGTCGGCGTAGTTTTCGTCGTTGGAGCGGTCGTCGGAGGGTACCTTGGTGTTGGGGTCGATCGTGTTGGAGGTGCCACCGATGCTGGGCATCTCCGGGGCCTTTACGCCGGCACAGGTCTTGGCCCACTTGAGCTTGGCCCGGGCGGTCTTGCAATGCTGTTCGCGGTCGAAGGATTCCTCGAACCGCTTGACGTCACGCAGGTCCAGCAGCGGGACGTCCATCTCGTCGATCGCCATCATCAGCAGGTCGATCTTCTCCGGGCTGACCATCTCGTCGGGCAGCTTGGTGTTGATCTCCTCGAGCGTGAGGTAGCCGCGCTCGGCACCGAGTTCGAGCAGCAGCCCGACGCGGCGGTCAGCTTCAGAAGGATCACCGGAACCGATGAGCAGGATCTCGCCGGTGTCGGTCGTGGCGTTGGTGATGTCGGCGACGGCCTGCTCGGCGGGGAGGATGGCCCGCTTGGCCCGGCGGACGACCAGTGCGACCGCGTTGGTGAGGCCGGCCATGTTCATGCCGGCCAGCGTCGGGGTCATGCCCGCCTCGTTTTCGGGCAGCGGCTCCTCGGCGTCGATCGCGTCGGCGTAAATGTGCGATTTGGTGTAGCCGGTGGTGACCTGTTCGGCGTGGCGACCGTTGCGACCCTGGAGGCCGGCGTTAGGAGTGCGCGTTCCGCTCTTGGATTTCGAGGCGGCTTTTCGTTTTCCGTTGGTGGGTGCGCGTTTAGCCATGGTGAAAATACTGGTGCGATTATTGCCCGCGTTTTGGGCCAGGGGCGGGCATTGGGTCGTTTCGCCGTGTGCGAGCGGGTGGGTCGTGGTATGGGCCGTTGGTGTGGGGTCCGGGATCAACGATGCCTCACGTCCGGGCGGAGGCAAACGGTTCGGGATTTCATCCGGGTTTTGCAGGCCGATCCGTGGCGTGGCGGGTCGCTAAGACCGGCCTCGAACGTCGGTGTCCGCACAAACGGTCTAACCCGACGGGCATCTTCGCTCCGTACCCAACATTCGGGTCGCCGGTCGTCACTGAATCCGCCGCAGATCCTCACGGCTTGCCTGTTCGGCCAATGCACGCAAAGCCTCGGCTTCATCAATCTTTGCGCTCATTTCCGCGTCCGTCGACCCGCTGCCCGAACCCACGCGGCGAAACTGACCGGTGAGCTTCGCCCGCTCGGATCGGTCACGCTGTTCCTTGAAGAACGCCGCCGCCTCGTTGAGCGTTACCTTCGGGTCCAACCCGTCGCGGTCACGCCGCTCGGCCTCGGCGATCAGTCGGAACGCCGTCGGTCGAAGCTCGTCCGGCAGATCGTTGGCCCACTCGGTCGCTTCGGGCTCCCCCTCGTTGCCGAAGTGGTCCCAGAGCCGCACGGCAAGCTGGTTGAGGATCGGATCGGCGATGTCGGCCGGGCCGGCGTGTTGCTGGAGAGTTTCCCAGAACTGCGGATGGGCCAGCACCGTCCCGATCATGTTCGCGGCGGCGACGTCGGCAGCGTTCTGCCGGGGCATTTCCGACGGTCGGGCGACTTCCTGAAGGGCGGTCTTCTTTCGACGCAAAAACTCTTCACGGCTGAGCCATTCACGCTTGGCCGGCTTGGGGGCGGTGGCGGGATTGGCCTGCGGGGCGGGGGCGTCGATGCCGAGGCGGCGGTTCACGTCGGTCTGGCTCATGCCCAGGCGATTGGCGATGCGCACCAGCGCCGGTCCCCAGCGTTCGACCGGGACCGACTTGCCGCCGCGGGCTTTGCGGATCATGTCGAGGTACTCGGCGTTAGCCCGCTGTGAACCGGTGACCGACCCGTCCGCCGCGAGCCGCTTCTGCAACCGATCGAAGTGATAGTCGAGCGGGTCTTGGGCACGTTCGAGCAGAGCGGCGAAGCCGTCGGCGCCGTGCTCTTTGACGAACTCGTCCGGGTCCGTGCCCGGTGGGAGCGTCGCGATGCCGATCTCGACTTCCTCGGTCAGGAACAGTTCGATCGAGCGATCGGTCGCGCCCTGGCCGGCGGTGTCGGCGTCGAAGAGGAGCACGACGCGATCGGAGAACCGCCGCAGGATCTGCACATGTTCGGCGGTCAGCGCGGTCCCGAGAACCGAGACGACATTGCACGCGCCGTGCTGATGGCACATGACGACGTCGGTGTAGCCTTCGACGACGGCGACGATGCGTGACCGGTTGATGTGCGGCTTGGCCCGGTCGAGGCCGTAGATGGTCTTGCGCTTCTCGAAGAGACGCGTCTCGGGGCTGTTGAGGTACTTGGCCTTCGACGGATTACCCGGCAGCACGCGGCCCCCGAAGGCGATGGGCCGGCCCAACTCGTCGCGGATGGGGAACATCAAGCGGTTGCGGAAGCCGTCGTAGTAGCCGCTGCCGTGCTCGGACTTTTTGATCAGTCCGGCCTTCTCGAGCGTGTCGGCTTTGAAGGTCTTGAGTGCGTCACGCAGGCCATTCTCGGGGGCGAAGCCGAGGCCGAAGTCGCGAGCCATCTCGCCGGTGAAGCCGCGGGACTTGAGGTAGTCGATCGCGACCTTGCCGGCCTCGGTGCGCAGTTGCTGTTGGAAAAACTTCGACGCCGCGACACAGGCTTGCCGCACGGCGGCGGTTTCATCCTGGGCTCGCCCGTCGCCGTACTTGGGCAACTCGATGCCGTACTGCTCGGCGAGTTGGTGTAGTGCTTCCTTGAAGGGAAGGTTCTGCGTCTTCATCACGAAGTCGATCGCATTGCCCGACGCCTTGCAGCCGAAGCAGTGGAACATCTTCTTGTCCGGCACGACGTAGAACGACGGCGTCTTCTCGTCATGAAACGGACAAAGCCCGGTGTGATCCTTCCCCGCCCGCTTGAGTTTGACCGTGCGTCCAACGAGATCGATCAAATCGACCGCGTCGAGGACGAGGGTTTTGCCGTCAATGGCGGGGGCGGTAGACATACGTTGCGCTGAGATTTTAGGAAAACTCCACGTCTAAGGGAGCGCGGGCGTCCAACGGTCAACGCATTGCACGACATCGTTCTTCCAGTCGTGCCACCAACTCCTGCGCTTCTTCGCTGCGTTCGCCGACGCTGCTGGTCCAGGCGAGCGGTTCGTTGGCTTCCAGGGCCTTCTCGATGCGGCGGCAGGCGCTGATGACGGTGCTGTGGTTGCGCTTTCCCAGGCGGTTGGCGATCTCGGGGAAGCTGAGCTTGCTCGTCTTGCGGACCAGGTACATCGCGATCGAGCGGGCCAGCGAGATCGTGCGTTGCCGACGGCCGCTCATCAGGTCGCGGCGGTCCAGGCCGAAGTACTCGCAGGTCGCTTCGAGAATCGCCTCGGGCTGCAGCGGCTGATTGTGCTGGCGTTCGAGGTCGGTCAGGCACTGCCGGGCGAGTTCGACGTCGGCGGTCGCGCCGGTGAGTTGGACGTGGGCCTTGAGTCGGGTGATCGCGCCTTCGAGCTCGCGGATGTTCTGCGTGACGCGCGTGGCGACCCACTTGATGACCTCGTCGGTGAGTTCCATCTTGTGCCGCTTGGCGAGTACGCGGATGAGCTCCTCGCGCATGTTCTGGTTGGGCGGATCGACACGCACCGTCATGCCCGAGACGAAGCGGTTGATGAGCGACTCGCTGAACGCCTGGATGAGCTTGGGGTGGTTGTCGGACGCGAGGACGACCTGCTTACCGACGGCTTCGATGGCGTTGAACGTGTGAAGGAACTCTTCCTGCGTGGCCTTCTTGCCGCCGAGGAAATGCACGTCGTCGATGACGAGCAGATCCAGATCACGCATCTTGCGGCGGAAGGTGTCGAGCCGGTTGGACCGCAGGGCGGTGAGGAACTCGTTGGTGAACTCCTCGCCGGTGAGGTACGCCCACTTCTTCGCGGGGTGGAGCTTGGCAAAACGCTTGGAAATGCCTTGCAAAAGGTGCGTCTTGCCCAGGCCGACCGGGCCATGGATGAACAGCGGGTTGTACTGCCCGCCGGGGAACTCGCTCACGGCAAGCGCACAGTCATACGCCATCTTGTTCGCGCCACCGACGACGAACGCGTCGAGGTCATGGCGGAGGCGCGGCCGTTTGCTTTCCGCCGCCGCCGGCTGTGGCACCGACCGGCGTACCACCGCCGGCACCGCGCGGGCCGCGACCTCGCCCGGCTCGGTGCGTCCCACCGTGCTCGACGGCGAGCTCTGTTCGAACAGCCGCGGGTTGACGTTGAAGGTCACCGTGATCGCATGGCCCAGCGATTCGAGCGCGACGTCGTTGATCGTCTTGACGAAATGCTTGCCGATCCACTCGGCGATGAAGTCGTTGGCGACGACGATTTCGAGCATGTCCGGTCGCAGGCGCAGCCGGGTGTTCTTGTCGCTGAACCACACGGCAAACCGCTGCTCGCCGACGGCGGCGCGGATCGCGTCGATCAGGTCCGACTGCTGTGTCTCGATCGAACGCCGCGCGCTGACGGCCTCGTCGACCGCCGGCACCAGCGGCAACTCCTCGCTGCTCAGCGGCATCGGCAACGCCCCTTCGAGCGGCAGGTGCGGCATGCGGCGATCGTCGGCGATGCGTTTGGAAGACTGGCGGCGGGACGAGGATGAGGTGAAGGTGGTACGCGGCATCAGCGGGTCGTCGGCGAGACGATCAGGAGCGGTGGTGAAATCGGAAGCGTCGAGTTGGTTCGGCACGTTGGCGTCCTTCGCACGTGTTTCCGTCCGCGGCGGGGTCCGTCGCCGGGGGCGGGCCGGGTGGCCGAAGTTCGCAAACCAACAGCGCAGCCGACGCAGCATTCGCGCGGCTCAAACCGTTGACGTGAAAACCCCAAGCCTTCGACGAGGCGTTCCATTCGGAAACGCGGGCCGCGCCGGTGACTTCCTTCAAGTCAAACCGATGGCGCGCGGCACGTCGTCGAGCGGCGTCCTGCCTGAGAGCATCCTTGATCCTGCATCCTTGTCCGAACGGTCGGGCATACCGGCGACACCGCCGGAAGTCGAACTGCCTGACCACCGATCAACCCGTCGATCTTGCGGTGCCGATCCGTCCGGGTCGGCGCTGCCGCGTGGCGAACACTCCGTGTCCGCTTGGCCCTGAGCGTCTCATGTCATGACGCCTCGGCCCCGTGATCGTGACGACCCCGCGTTGTACTGCGGTGCCGGGTCGTCTGGTTGTCCGGCGTCCGCCCGTCGAACCTCTCGACTTCGGGCGGAGCGTCTCGGTCATCCGTGAAGCGGGGCGAAGATAGCGCGCGGGGTTGGCGCTTTGCAACCGTGAGGTGGAACGTTTTTCCGCGCCAGTTGCGGCGTTTCGCGCCTTGACAACACACGTGGCGCTGTGCGCGCCCCTTCACGCGATGCCAACGCCGTTTTGCCCGACACTTGCCGCCGATAACACTGGGACGCGACTTTTTATTGGCACCGGGTTTGGCTCAGGTTTGCACAACGCTATCGGAACCGACTGTGGAAAACTTGTGCGGTCGATGGCGCGACGGCGAAGGTTGTGTCACGAAATCGCGCGACTGGCGCGGCGATTCGTCGCTTCGGCCCTCACGCCACGCGCGGCAGCCACTGGCTCACGAACCAGCGCACCCAGCGGTCGGCGACGACCGCCGCGTGGCCGATCCGCTTGGCGTCGACCATCGCCTTGACGTAGCCGGGGTCGTCCATCAGGTCCGCCACGATCAGGTCGGTGCTGCGCAGCTGGTCCAGTTGCGCTGACAAGCGTGGATGCTTGTAGGCGAACTCGTCCCACCGCTGCCCGACCGCCTCGGCGACGCGGCGGCGTGTCTCGACTTCCAGCAGATAAACGTCGGTCTCATTCGTCGGCAGCATCGTTCGGCTCCGGGGTCAGGGGTTGAAAGCGAGCGGCGCGGCGTTGGAGGTCCAACAGCCACGCGAGTCGGTCGAGTGCCGCCAGGGCGGCGCGCGCGTTGCGGCGATCGGTGTCGGCGGCGGTGGCTTCTTCGAGTTGGCGTTTGTGCAAGGCGTCGAGGCCGATGGCGTAAGCCTGCCGGTGGGCGATGACCCAGTCGGCGTCCAACTCGGCGTCGCGGACGCTTGCATCACGGACGTCGGCGTCGAAGGCCGCGTCCAGCGCGGCCCGCCTCAGGTGCAGCTCCGCCCGAAGCCGAATCGACCGCTCGGCGTTGCTCTCAGCGAGCAGTTCGGTGCCACGCTTTGCTTGGTCCACGAGACCGACCTGGGCGTCGGTCCACGTGCCACACCCACCCGAGAGAACCACGATCACGCTCAGCCAAGTAGCCCGGTTGCCACGCAACCGGAGGCCGAGCCGCGACCGCGCCGTAGGTTGCGTGGCCACCGGGCTACTGGGCTTGTCGGAGTGGCTGTTCACTTGCCCGCCCTGTCGAGGGGGGGGTTGAGCTGC